>JAHDHM010000015.1 GCA_020631315.1 Acidimicrobiales bacterium | reverse complement strand
CCTCGGCGCCCTTGCCGCCCAGCTCGAAGCTCAGGCTGCTGGCCAGGGTCAGGGTGGCGGGGAGGGCGAGGGTGCCGGGGAGGGTCAGGGCGAGGGATCGGGTGAAGGTGCCGAGCAGGGTGACGGCGCCGGCGAAGGTCAGGGGTCGGGCCAAGGCGGTGCCGGCCAGGGTCAGGGCGGCAACCCGTCGGGCGAGGTGCAAGGCGGCGGGAGCGGCACCTCGGGGCAAGGCGGCCAGGGCTCGATCGGTGGCGAGGACGACGGTGACGAAGGTCCGACCGAGGGCGGCCGCACCGAGATCGCGGTGCCGATCGGTGGCGAGTCCGACCTGCTCGGCGCCGACGTCGGCGCGTCGGGGGACGGCACCACGACCGACCCGATCAGAGCCAACGGCACGACCGCCGACGGGGTGGCCACGGTTCCCGTGCGCGACGTCGTGGGTGAGTTCTCCGAGCGCGCCACCGATGCACTCGACCGCCTCGACCTCGTCCCGTCCGAGGCCAGCGCCGTCGAGGACTACTTCGCTCGGCTCGCCGAACTCACCGGGGCCGGCTGACGCCCCGCCACCTGGAACCGCAGTGTCTGGAGCAAGCATGTCCGACAACCCTCAGATGACGCCCGAGCGCTACGCCGAGGTCGTGGCGGCAGTGGAACGCGAGATCGCGAAGGTGATCGTCGGCCAGCACGACGTCGTGCGGTCGGTGATCGTGGCGATGCTGTGTGAAGGGCACGTGCTGCTCGAGGGTGTCCCCGGTCTCGGCAAGACCCGTCTGCTGCAGGGTCTCGCGGACTCGATGGCGATCGACTTCGGCCGGATCCAGTTCACGCCCGACCTGATGCCGGCGGACGTGGTGGGCACGCAGGTGCTCGAGACCGATGAGGACGGCAGACGGTCGTTCCAGTTCCGCTCGGGACCGGTCTTCGCCGGGCTCGTGTTGGCCGACGAGATCAACCGAGCGACACCCAAGACCCAGTCAGCCCTGCTCGAGGCCATGCAGGAGCGGGCCGTCACCGTCGCCGGAGCGACCCGCCCGCTGCCGCGGCCCTTCCTGGTGATGGCCACACAGAACCCGATCGAACAGGAGGGCACGTACCCGTTGCCCGAGGCCCAGCTGGACCGGTTCATGTTCAAGACCGTGGTGCCGTTCCCGACCGCAGACGAACTCGAGTCGATCGTCACGATGACCACGGGATCGTCCAGCCAGTCACCGTCTCCGGTGACGAGTTCGGCGGAGCTGGAGTCGATGATCGCGCTGACTCGTCAGGTTCCCGCCGCGTCACACGTCGTCCGCCATGCCGTGGACCTCGTCGTCGCGACCCACCCGGGTTCCGAGCTCGCGCCCGAGCCGATCAGCCGCTACGTGCGCACCGGTGCCTCGCCCCGCGGCGCCCAGGCCCTGATGCTCGGCGCCAAAGCGACGGCGTTGCTCGACGGCCGTCCTTCGGCGTCGGTCGACGACGTTCGGTCGGTTGCGCGTGGCGCGCTCGCACACCGACTGGTCGTCGGCTTCGACGCCGTGGCCGACGACGTGTCGACGACGACGCTCGTCGACGAGGTGCTGTCCGCCGTGCCGGTGCCGCCGTCCGGAGTGCGCGGTGCTCCTTGACCCGTCGTTGCTGTCGCGCCTCGAGCGTCTCCAACTCCGGACCCGCCGCCCTCTCGCCGGGCAGATCTCCGGAGCGCATCGGTCGCGCCGCTACGGATCGTCGCTCGACTTCGCGGACGCTCGGGAGTATCAGCCTGGCGACGACTACCGGCGCATCGACTACCTGACGCTCGCCCGACTGGATCAGCTCGTCGTGCGCCTGTACGACGCCGACGACGATCTCCGTGTCGACCTCGTGATCGACACGTCGGCGTCGATGGCCGTCGATGGCAAGTTGAGGACCGCCGTCGAGCTCGCGAACGCGATCGGCTTCGTCGCGCTGACACGTCGCGACGTGGTGCGGTTGCACGTTCCGGGGCGCCCGCCTGAGCGGTTCAGCGGCCGGCATGCGCATCGCGAACTCGAACGGCGACTGGAGTCGTTGACCGCCTCGGGGGCCGAGCCGTTCAGCGGGCTGGTTCGCCGGGTGCTCGGGGCAGCGCGTCCGCCGGGGTTCGTGTTCGTGTGCTCGGACCTGCTCGACCCTGCGTGGGCAGACGGCATCGGACTGTTGCCGGCGTCGGGCGCCGATGTCGCCATCGCCCACGTGCTGGGTGCGACCGACCTGGATCCCGAGGCGGCAGGCGACGTCGACCTCGTCGACATCGAGACCGGTGAACGCGTCCCGGTCTCGCTCAACCGCACGGCGATCGAGCAGTACGCCGAGCGACTCGACGCATGGCAGACCGCCGTCCGAGACCAAGCGCGTCGACGCGCCATCCCGCTGGTGTCGATCCGGGCCGGCGCGGACATCGGCGACCTCGTTCTGCGGCGACTCCGGCACGACGAGGTGCTCTCGTGAACGACGAACGACGGCCGTCGTGAGCTTCGCCAACCCGGCCGGATGGCTGTTCCTCCTCGCGTGGATCCCGATCATCGGGCTGCACGTGCTGCGTCCTCGTCGACGCGAGCACGTCGTCAGCTCGCGGCTGCTGGGGCACGACGAGACCGTCGGGGTCACGGCAGCCACGCCATGGCAACGGCTCCGCATCACGCTGCCACTGTTGCTGCAGCTGCTGATCGTCGCGCTCCTCGCCGCTGCCCTCGCCGACCCCCGTCGCGAGGTCGACGCCGGCCTGGCGAACCACACCGTCGTCGTGGTCGACGCGTCGGCGTCGATGAGCGCGACCGACGGCGGCTCGACCCGACTCGACCAGGCGATCTCCGTCGCCACGTCACTGTGGGACGAGCGTCCCGACGGAGGCCGCATGAGTGTCGTCGTGGCCGGTGCCGCGCCCCGAGTGCTGACCGTGGCGACCACTGACGAGGCCGCGTATCTGCAGGCAGTGCGCTCGATCGACAGCGGCGACGGGCCTGCCGACCTGCTCGACGCCATGGCGCTGGCCGACGGCCTCGAAGGTGCCGACGAGACCATCGGGATCGTGCTCGTCTCCGACGGCGGCCACTCCGACGCCGAGATCGCTGCCCTGCCGGACGGGGTCACACACCGACTCGTCGGCGTGGACGACGTCAACCGGGCGATCACCTCGTTCACCTCGCGGCTGGTCGACGGTGATCGTGTCGTGTCGACCGTGGTGGAGGTGACCGGTGGGCCGGCGACGACGGCCACCCTGCGGTTGGACGTCGACGGCCGAACCGAGGCGATCGAGGAGCTCACGCTCGACCCCGCCGCACCGACGATCGTCGAGACGGTCGTCCCCGACGGCGAACGCATCGTCGCTCGGCTCGGGGGCGACGACCAGCTCGCGATCGACGACACCGCGTACCTGACGACCCGGACTCGAGCGGACATCGCCGTCGCGGTCGACGGCGACGACACGTTCCTGACCGCGCTCTTCGATGCCCTGGCCGGCGTCACCGTCGTCGACCCCTCGGAGCAGTTGCCGGACGTGTCGGTGTTCGTCGGCGCGGAAGTGCCGGCCGACCTCGCTCGCCCGTTCCTCGCCGTCGCGACCCCCGGTGGGGTCGAGGGCATCACCGTCAGCGGTTCGGTCGAGGCGCCGGTTCCGACACTCGTCGCCACGACGGACCCGTTGCTCGCTGGCCTCGACCTGTCGGCGCTGCGGATCGTCGAAGCGCAGCGGATCGACGCGCCTGCCACCGAGGTGCTCGTCGCCGCCGAAGGTGCTCCGCTGATCGTGCGCGGCCGACGCGCGGGCACACCGTTCGTCTATCTGACGTTCGAGCTGGGCCGGTCCAACCTGCCGCTCGACGTCTCGTTCCCCGTGCTGGGCGACCGAGTGCTCGCCGAGCTCGCCGACGCCAACTCGGTGCCGGTGAGCCTGGAGGTCGGTCGACCCCTCGTCCTGCCTCCAGCCGTCGATGCCACCGTCACCGATCCGTCCGGAGCGTCCGTGGTCGTACCGCCCGGATCGGGTGCCGTCCTGGTCGACCGGCCCGGATTCTGGACCGTCGAGTCGGCCGATGCCGCGCCGCGCACCGTCGCCGTCTCGTTGCCCGTGAGCGAGAGCGACCTGACCCCCCTGCCCGTGCCGCCGACGGAGCCGAGGGAGCGACGAGCAGGAGAACGTTCCCCGACCGCCGTGACGTCGCTGAGATGGATCGCCCTCGCTGCGGCGCTCGCGATCGCAGCGGCGGAGTGGTGGCTGGCCCGGCGGCAGCACGGCGTGTCGCGTCGACAGTGGCGTCTCGCCAACATCGCTCGGGCTGTCGCGCTCGCCGCAGCACTCGTCGGACTGTTCGGCGTGACGGTCGCCCGGCCCGCCGACGGCATCGTGACCGTGTTCGTGCTGGACCGCAGCGACTCGGTGGGTGACGTCGGCCGACAGCAAGGCCTCGCTGCCATCGACGCCGCGGTGGCGGCCGCACCCGAGGATGCGCGGCACGCCGTCGTCGTGATCGGTGACGGCGCCCGCGTCGAGCGGCTGCTCGCCGACTCCGCGACGGGGTCGGGGTTGCAGACGGTGGTGATCGACCCGGGTCAGACCGACCTCGCGGCCGGTCTCCGGCTCGCCGGGGCGGTCACGCCTGACGATGCCCGCCGCCGCGTCGTCGTCGTGTCCGACGGACGTGCCACCACGGGTGACGCCGTACGAGAGGCTGCAGCGCTGTCCGATCGACAGGTGCAGATCGACTACGTCCCGCTCGCGGCATCGCTCGGAGCCGACGCGTCGGTTCTGCAGGTCTCTGCACCGCGGTCGGCCGAGCAGGGTCAGAACGTCACGATCTCGGCCTCGGTGTCGTCGAGCGCAGACCAGACCGCACTGGTGTCGTTGCGCCGTGACGGCGAGATCGTCGAGACGGTGACGGCCGAGCTGGCGACCGGCACGACGATCGTCGAGTTCACCGACATCGCGTCCGAAGGGGGCCTCGTCGCCTACGACGTCGTCGTCGACGTCGCACTCGACGCTCAACCGCAGAACGACGTCGGCCGTGTCACCGTCGACGTCGACGGACCGGCCGGCGTCCTGGTCGTCGAGGGAGCTCCCGGCGTCGCTGGCGACCTCGTCGCGGGGCTTCGTGCCGGCGGCCTCGACGTGGACAGCGTGCCCGTCGTCGACATCCCGACCCTCGAGCTCCTCGCCGGTTACGACTCCGTGGTGCTCGTGGACGTCGACGCCGACGACCTCGGCGAGGCGGAGATGACCGCGATCGTCTCGGCCACGCGTGACCTCGGCGTCGGGCTCCTGACGATCGGCGGTACCCAGTCCTTCGGGATGGGTGGCTACCGCGACACGGCGCTCGAGTCGGTCCTGCCGGTCGTCAGTGACGTGCTCGACCCGCGGCGTCGTCGGACGGTCGCCGAGGTGCTCGCGATCGACACGAGCGAATCGATGGGCGAGTGCCACTGTGCCGAGGGGTTCATGGGCACCGGCCGCACGCCGGGCGGGGTGAACAAGACCGACATCGCCCGGACCGGTGCCGCCCGGGCCATCGACGCACTGCACGCCGACGACGAGATCGGAGTGCTCGGGATCGACACCGACGCCGAATGGCTCATCGACCTCCAGAGGGTGCCCTCCGACGACGTCGTGCGAGAAGGCCTCGCCCGGATCACACCCCGAGGCGACACCAGCCTCGCGACCACGCTGTCCACCGCCGCAGCAGCGCTGCGAGAGAGCAATGCCGGGCTCAAGCACATCATCTTGTTCAGCGACGGATTCACCCAGCCGGGCGAACTCGAACGTCTCACGACGGAGGCCGGCGAACTGTTCGCCGAGGGCATCACGACGTCGGTCGTCGCGACCGGTGAGGGTGCGGCACGCGAGCTCGAACCGATCGCCGTCGCCGGTGGCGGTCGGTTCTACCCGGGTCGAGACCTGAGCAGGATCCCGGAGATCCTCGTCGAGGAGTCGGTGATCGCGTCACGCAACTTCATCAACGAGGGCGAGTTCCTCCCGGTTCGCACCGGGCTCACCGCAGCGACCGAGGGCCTCGACGCGAGCCCGCCGCTTCTCGGCTTCGTCGCGACCACGGCCCAGCCGTCGGCTCGTACGCTGCTCGCCATCGGCGACGAGGACGATCCGCTGCTGGCGACGTGGCAAGCGGGTCTCGGGCGTTCGACGGCCTGGACCTCCGACGCCGGGATCCGGTGGGGCCAGACCTGGGTCTCGTGGGACGGCTACGTCGACTTCTGGTCAGCCGTGGTCCGTGACACGTTCCCGCTCACGGACTCGGGAGCGCTCCGGACGACCGTCGACGGCGACGAACTGCGCATCGTGGCGGATCGTCCAGAGGGCACGACCGGCCCGGCCACCGCGACCATCACCGACCCCGACGGTCTGCCGGTCGAGGTTCGTCTGACCGAGCGACCCGACGGACGCCTGGAAGGGTCGGCCCGCCTCGACCAAGTGGGCGGTCATGCGGTGTCGGTCAGGGTCGACGACCCAGACGGTTCGGTCGCCGTCGGCACCGACGTCGCCAGCCTGAGCTACTCGTCGGAGTACCGGGCCGGATCGGTCGACGCCGGACTGCTCGAGCAGTTGACCGAGCTCAGCGGTGGCCGGGGTGCGATCGACCCTGCCGACGCGTTCGCTGCCGCAGATCTGGTTCCGGGCGAGCGAGACGTGTCCCTCGGAGGCTGGGCGGTCGTGATCGCTGCCCTCGCCTGGCTGCTCGCCGCGGTGCTGTCGAGGCTGTGGTTGTTCGGCGACCGGTCGAACGTGACGACGACAGCCGCCACACGTCGGCGCAGCCGTCAGCTGCCGCTGCGTCGTTCCTCGTCGAGCGGTGCCGGACCGTCCGCATCCGGTGCGCCGGCCGGGGCCTCGTCGCCGTCGTCCGACGGGGCCGCATCGAAGGGCAGCGAGGCGCCACCTCCTCCGCCGACGCCGGAGGCTCCACCTCCGCCACCGGCTGAACCAGCGGCACCCACCACCATGGACGAACTGCTGCGTCGCAAACGTGACCGGTCCTGACGGACACCGGCCCCCAACGCGAACGCCACGACCAGGAGTGCACCACCGAGCCAGGCGGTCCACTGCAGCGGATGCACGTTCACGTCGACGACGACGAAGTCGTCGCCGGCGTCGCGCAGCAACAACTGCACGTCGCCGCGCGCCCTGATGACGTTGCCGGCTTCGGCGAGCCGCGTGCCGCGTGCGGGATGGATCGTGATGGCCGGGCGAATCGGTTCGCCGTCGACCGTCATCTCGGCGACGACGAGGATCGGGTCGGCCGGGCCGGCACCGCTGTCGGCGACGGCGATGTCACGCAGCCGCACCGTCGCACCGCCGACCTGAGCGGAGCCGTCGTCGAGGAGGCGCAGCGTCGTGCGAGTCGCGAACGTGCCGGCCACCGCAGCGATCAGGACGAGCAGGATCCCGAGGTGGGCGAGGAGCCTTGTGGCCGACGCCTTGACGTCGACGCTCTGGGCGACGAGCGAGACAGCGATCGCCACGATCATCACCGCCTGGGCGACGTCGGCCCCGACCGCGAGCGCGACCAGCACGCCGGCGACGCCTGCGGTGACCCCGTCGGAGATCAGATGTCGTCGAGAGCGTCCGCGTCGTCGGCCGGTGACCACCATCGCGAGAGCCCCGGCGACGCTCAGGGGCGCGAGGAGCCTGGCGTAGAACCACCCATCGGTCGTGCCCGAGAGGAAGGGTCGATAGGTGCCGGCAGCGACGACGACCGCGGCGAGCCACAGCGTGGCGACCGCTCCTGCGGTGCGGCGAGGTATCGGACGGACGGTGCTGCCTCGCAACCACCAGAACGCCGCGCATGCAGCGAGGGCGGTCAGCGGCCACAGCCACCAACCGAGCCCGCCGGCATCGGCGAATGCGTGGACGCTGGTGCGCAACGACGTGCGGGTGAGCGCTGTCCCTGCAGCGACCGCAGGCCATGCAAGCGCCAGCGGGATCTGCCGAGCCCGGCCCGCAGGCGAGTGCAACGCGGCGACCAGCAGCAACCAGACGACGAGGCCCACGTTCTCCACCGGATCCCACGCCCACCATCCACCCCAGCCGAGTTCGACGTAGGCCCAGGCAGCACCCAAGCCGAGCGCGAGGGTCAGGACCGCTGCAGCGACGTGGGTGCGTCGGCGACGCGTCCCCTCATCCGACGCCAGGACGGGGAGCAGCGACAGCGTCATCCCCAGGTACAGCAGCGGGGGATGCACGAGCATCGCCCAGTGATCGAGGATCGGGCTGATGCCCTCCCCGTCGAGCGGCGGGGTGTCCAGCACCTCGAAGGCCGGCGCCGCGAACAACGAGGTGAGCGTCAGCCCTGCGATCGTGACCCCGGTGACGATCGAGGCGTCGACGCGACCGTCGCCGCCGTCGCGCCGGCGTGCCGTGACCTGCGCGGTGACCAGTGCAGTGACCAGTACTGGGGCCACGATCGCCACGAAGACGATCAACGAACCAGCCGCGCCTGACCAGGTCGAGGCGAGCCGGAACCACCACGACATCGAGTCGTCGACGTTCGCCGCGACCTGTTCGAACTCGTAGCGGCGTCCGAGGTGCAGCTGGGCGAGGCGTCCTGCGACGAGGACGGACGCGACGGACGCAACGGCGGACGCCAGGAGTGCCGCACGATGTCGATCCGACAGCGACGCGGCGACGGTGCCGACCGCCGACGCGACGGCAGCCCATTGGAGCGCGGTGCCGGCGTCCACTCGAGACTCAGCCGGTGGGCGAGGCCGCGGCGAGACCGGTCGCGAACGAGCGGAGTCGCTCGCATGCCGCGTCGATGTCGGCGTCCGGCACGGTCACCGAGATGCGGATCAGCCCGTGGCCGTAGTCGCCGAACGACTCTCCTGGCATCACTGCGACACCGGCCTCGTCGAGGAGGCGTTGTGCGAACTCGTCGCCGGACATCCCCGTGGAGCGGATGTTGGCGACGACGAACATGCCGGCCTCGGGCTCCGGGCAGCTGATACCGGCGACACCGTCGAGCGCCTCCGAGATTCGCCGGGCACGGTCGGCGAACACCACCCGCAACTCCGAGACCGTGCGCCAATCACCGTCGAGGGCGACGGCGGCGCCTTCCTGGAGGAACGGCTGGCTGCCGAACATCATGGACTCGGCCACCGGCAGGATCGCCGCCGAGGCCTCGCGGCTGGCGACCAGCCACCCCATCCGGAAACCCGGCATGGCGTGGCTCTTCGAGAGCGACGACGACACGAGTGTGCGGTCGGCCAGCTCGTCGACGTCGAACGCCGACGCGGCGACGCGTCCGTCGGGCGGGTAGTGGGCGTAGACCTCGTCGGCGACGATCCACAGGTCGTGGGCCCGGCACACCTCGCCGATGGCGCCGATCTCGTCGGCGGACAACGTGGCCCCGGTCGGGTTGTGCGGCGAGTTGAGGAGCAGCGCCGTGGTGTTCGGGGTGATGGCGGCCTCGAGACGCTCGGGTCGCAGGTGGTACCGGTCGTCGGGCGACAGCTCGACGTGGACCATCGACGCACCGGTGGAGGCGACCACACCGTCGTAGGTGGCGTAGTACGGGTCGGGCACGACGACCTCGGTACCCGCCTCGGCCACCGCCGTCATCGCCACGAACAGGCCGGCCTGGGTGCCGGGCAGGGCCATGATCTGCGACGGCTCGATCGTGCGTCCGGTGCGCTGCGAGTAGTGACGGGCGAGCGCATCGAGGAAGTTCGGCATGCCCCGTCCGGGCGTGTAGCCGGTCGCTCCCCCTCGGAGCGATGCGACCGTCGCGTCGACCACCTCGGAGGGCACATCGACGTCGGGTTCGCCGATGGTCAGCATCACGATGTCGTCGCCCGCGACCTTGCGTTGCCGAGCCTGGTGGTGGACGCGCCACTTGGCGCCACCCATCCCCGAGAGCCGCTCGATGGTCGAGGAGAACCGCATCGACGCGAGCCTACGGCCGTCTCGACCGCGGTCGAAGCCGCCCGGGTGGCTACGGTCGGGCGATGCGCTTCAGTTTCTGGTCTGGCAACGCCCACGGATGGGACGAGATCCTCGACGCCTGCTCGCACGCCGAGCAGACGGGATGGGACGGCCTCTGGGTGGCCGACCACTTCATGCCCTTCATGGGCAGTGACCTCGGCGACTTCCACGAGGCGTGGTCGCTGTTGGCGGGTCTCGCCGCGGCGGTGCCTCGCGTGCGCATCGGTCCGCTGGTCACCGGCAACACGTACCGGAACCCCGGTGTGCTCGCGAAGATCGCGACGACGGTCGATCACATCAGCGGCGGTCGGTGCGTGCTCGGCATCGGGTCGGGCTGGCAGGAGAACGAGCACGTCGCCTATGGCATCGAGTACCTGACCGCCGGCAAGCGGCTCACGAAGCTCGAAGAGGCCGCCGCGATCATTCGTTCGCTCCTGACCCAGGAACGAACCGATCTCGACGGCGAGTACTACACGTTCCAGAACGCCCCGCTGCAGCCCAAGCCGGTGCAGGAACGCCTGCCGATCATGATCGGCGGCGGCGGCGAGAAGCGGACGCTGCGCATCACCGCCCAGTACGCCGACGAGTCGAACGTCTGGGGGACTCCCGAGGTGATGGAGCACAAGAACGCAGTGCTCGACGCCCACTGCGCGGACCTCGGACGTGACCCGTCGGAGATCCAGCGCTCTGCTGTGGCGCTGCTGCTGCTCGGCATGGAGCAGCCGACCGAGGGCTTCATGGCGCCACCTCGTCCCGCCGTCGCGGGGTCGGTCGAGCAGGCCCGTGACACGATCGGCCGCTACGTCGAAGCCGGCGTCGACGAGTTCATCGTTCCCGACTTCACCCTCGGTCCCCTCGCACAGCGCAAGGAGACGATGGACGTCTTCATCAACGAGGTGGCCGCCGACTTCCGCGACTGAGCCGATCCGGCTGTCGGCGTCAGTCCCAGCCGTCGGTGACCTCGGCGATGCGGCGTTCGACCTCGCGGGTCTGACCGCCTTCGTCGAGGAACCGTCGCATGCGGTCGCGGGCGTCCAGGGTGTGGAGCGTCTGAGCGAAGAGGTCCGACTCCGCGAGCAGTCCCGGCCTCGGGTCCGCCGTGGCGTTCAGCAACGACCGCTTCGCCGAGCGAACCGCCTCGGGCGGAAAGCCGGCGATGCGGGAGGCGAGCGAGTCGACGTGGGCGCGGAGCTCATCGCCGGGGAGCGCACGGTTCAGCCACCCCCACTCGGACGCAGTGGTCGCGTCGACGTCGATCCCGCCGAGCACGATCTCCGCCGCACGACCGGAGCCGACGAGGCGGGGGAGACGTTGCGTGCCCGAGCCACCGGGCAGGATGCCGAGCGGGACCTCCATCTGATTGAGGACGAAGCGATCGGCATCGCCGAAGCGCATGTCGAATGAGGCCGCGAGTTCTGCACCTCCGCCGCCGACACGCCCTGCGATCTCCGCGATGGTGACGGTCGAGCCGGTGCGAAACCGTTCGCACATCGCGTGGAAGCCGTTCAGCTCGGCGGCCGGTTCGACCGGGGTGTCGAGCGGTTCGGTCGCGCCCGGCATCGCCAGGATCGCCTCGACGTCGAAGTGGGCGATGAAGAAGTCGGGGTCGGCGCTGCGCACCACGAGCACCCGGGTGTCGGTGTCGTGCTCGATCTCGTGTGACAGTCGAGCCAGCTCGCCGAGCAGCCCGACCGTCATGACGTTCATCGGCGGCGCATCGACCGTCGCCACCGTGACCCCGCCGTGGTGCGTCAGCCGAAGGAGTTCATGCGAGGCGCCGTCGATCATGGGGCCAGTCTCCCGCAAGCGGCGATCACACTCCGAAGTCAGCGAGGAGAGCCACAGCTGTCGCGATCCCGCTGCAACGGATCAGCGAGGAGAGCGACAGCGAAGCTGTCGCGATCCCGCTGCAAAGAACAGGTGTTTGACGAACAGCTGTTCGGAATGACATCCTTCGTATTCGTGAAGTGACGCACCGGTCCGTCTGGTTCGGTCGAGGGTCACCGTCGCTGTCCCACCCCCTTCGTAGGGTGAGCATCGTCATCGGAACCCCGGTCTTCCCCCGGGCGTCACGCCAGCCACATCACAAGATTTTCGCCTGAGGAGGCAACCCAAGATGGAGCGAGAAAAGGCCCTGGACATGGCCCTGTCGCAGATCGAGCGCCAGTTCGGCAAGGGCTCGGTCATGAAGATGGGCGACAAGCCGTCCATGCAGGTCGAGGCGGTCTCGTCGGGCAGCTTGGCCCTGGACATCGCCCTCGGCATCGGCGGTTTCCCTCGCGGTCGTGTCGTCGAGATCTACGGCCCGGAGGCGTCGGGTAAGTCGACGCTCGCCATGCACGTCGTGGCCGAAGCGCAGCGCAACGGCGGCATCTGCGCCTACGTCGACGCCGAGCACGCCATGGATCCTGCCTACGCCAGGAACATCGGTGTCGACATCGACGAGCTGCTGATCTCCCAGCCCGACACGGGTGAGCAGGCGCTCGAGATCACCGACATGTTGATCCGCTCGGGTGCGATCGACGTCATCGTGATCGACTCGGTCGCAGCGCTGACGCCTCGTGCCGAGATCGAGGGCGAGATGGGCGACAGCCACGTCGGTCTGCAGGCCCGTCTCATGTCGCAAGCCCTGCGCAAGATCACCGCCAACCTGAACAAGACGAAGACCATCTGCATCTTCATCAACCAGCTGCGCGAGAAGATCGGCGTCATGTTCGGTTCGCCGGAGACCACTCCTGGCGGCCGTGCGCTCAAGTTCTACAGCTCGGTTCGTGTCGACATCCGTCGTATCGAGGCCATCAAGGACTCGGGCGAGATCGTCGGCGGCCGCACCCGCTGCAAGCTGGTCAAGAACAAGGTGGCCCCGCCGTTCCGGCAGGCCGAGTTCGACATCATGTACGGCAAGGGCATCAGCCGTGAGGGTTCCCTGCTCGACGTCGGTGTCGAGAACGGCGTCGTGAAAAAGTCGGGTGCTTGGTACACCTACGAGGGCGAACAGCTCGGCCAGGGCCGAGAGAACTCGAAGAACTTCCTCATGCAGAACCCGGAGATCTCCGTCGAGATCGACGACAAGGTCCGCAAGCTGCTCGGCGTCGGTGTCGAAGCAGCCGAGGAACAGCCCGACGACGAGAACGAAGACGACATCATCGAGGTCGACTGAGGTTCGAGCCGCCGGCTCCCTACGTTCTGATCGAATCGCCGTTGCCGTGACGGTTTCGGTGTTCGACAGTTCCCCGGCGTCACTCTCCTCCCAGGAGTGACGTCCACCGGTCGACTGTGGCTGGATCGACCGGACAACGACAGTGCCCTGGTGGATTGCACCTCCGCCAGGGCACTGCCGCGTCCGGGGTCACGAGAACCGAGACCGGCCTGATCGGGTGCACCGATAGCCTGTTCCGCCGTGGCCGGGAAGTACGTGGTGCGCACCTTCGGGTGCCAGATGAACGAACACGATTCCGAGCGGATCGCCGGGCTCCTCGAAGAGGACGGCCTGGAGGCGACCGACTCGATCGAGGACGCCGACGTCGTCGTGTTCAACACGTGCACGATCCGCGAGAACGCCGACAACAAGCTCTACGGCCATCTCGGCCAGATGAAGGCCCTCAAGGCCAAGCGCCCCGACCTCCAGATCGCCGTCGCTGGATGCATGGCCCAGAAGGACCGCGAGACCATCCAGCAGCGCGCCCCTTACGTCGACGTCGTCTTCGGCACCCACAACGTCGGTCGCGCCGTCGAGCTGCTCCACGAGTCACGCATCTCCGGACCGATCACCGAGATCATCGAGGAGAGCGAAGAGTTCCCCTCGGCGCTCCCGGTCCAGCGCGAAGCCGGCCATGCCGCTTGGGTCACCATCCAGATCGGCTGCGACAACAACTGCGCCTTCTGCATCGTCCCTGCCGTCCGGGGCAAGGAGATCTCCCGCCCGTTCGGTGAGCTCATCGGCGAGGTCGAACAGCTCGCACTCGACGGCGTCACCGAAGTCACCCTGCTCGGGCAGAACGTGAACAGCTACGGCCGCGACCTCGCCCTCGCCTACCGAGGTCAGGACGTCGACGACGCAGTTCGCTTCGCCACCGGCACCGCATGGGCCGACGGCGACGGCCGTGCCCGCCCCCTGTTCGCCGACCTGCTCCGGGCGACCGGTGCTGTCGAAGGGATCCGACGGGTCCGCTACACGTCACCCCACCCGAAGGACCTGCGCCCCGAGACCATCGCCGCCATGGCCGAGGTGCCGACCGTGTGCGAACACCTCCACCTGCCGCTCCAGTCGGGCAGCGATGAGATCCTGGCCGCCATGCACCGTGGTTACACCGCCGAGCGCTACCTCGAACGCCTGGCCGCGGCGAAGGCCACCATCGACGACCTCGCCGTGACCACCGACATCATCGTCGGGTTCCCCGGCGAGACTGAGGCCGACTTCCAGGCCACGCTCGAGGTCGCAGCCGCAGCGGAGTACGACTCGGCCTACACGTTCATCTTCTCGCCCCGACCCGGCACCGAGGCAGCGGACCTGACGGAGCGTTTCGTCGACCCGGCCGTGGCCTCCGAGCGGTTCGAGCGGCTCCGTGTCGTGATCGAGCGCTCAGGGCGGGCCAAACACCAGGCCCGAGTGGGTCGTGTCGAAGAGGTCGTCGTCGAGGGTCCCTCGAAGCGCGACCCGGCGATGCTGACCGGACGTACCCGTCAGAACAAGCTCGTGCACTTCCCCTCAGCACCGCTGAAGGTCGGCACCTACGCGATGGTCGAGGTCACCCACGCCTTCGCGCACAGCCTCGGCGGCGAGCTGCGCGAGGTCACGGCGGCGGCGACACACAAGACCCGCATTCCGGTCGCCGCGCTCTGAGGCCCCGAGTTGCCGCACCCTGATCCGACGCGACCAACGGTCGCGATCGTCGGCCCCACGGCCGCCGGCAAGTCCGCCGTGGCGATGGCACTCGCCGAGCGGGATCCGACGGTCGAGTTGCTCTCTGTCGACTCGATGCAGGTCTATCGGGGGATGGACGTCGGCACGGCGAAACCGACGCAGGCCGAGCAAGCCGCGGTGCGGCACCACCTGATCGATCTCATCGACCCGCACGAGTCGATGCACCTGGTCGACTTCACTCGCCACCACGACGATGCGATCGCCGAGATCGATGCCCGCGGCGGTCGCGCCGTCCTCGTCGGTGGCACCGGTCTGTACCTGCGGGCGGTGGTCGATCGCCTCACTCCACCGCCGAAGTTCCCCGAGGTGGAAGCCGAGCTCGAGGACGAGCCCGACACCGAGGCGCTCCACGCCCGACTCGCTCTGCTCGATCCGCTCGCAGCGTCACGGATGGAGCCGACGAATCGTCGTCGCGTGGTCCGTGCGCTCGAGGTGACACTCGGATCCGGCCGGCCGTTCAGCTCGTTCGGGCCCGGGATGGAGGAGTACCCGCCCTCGAGCGTCATCCACGTCGGCGTCGACGTGGCGCGGCCGCTGCTGGATGAGCGCATCCATCGCCGCTACGCAGCGCAACTCGAGCAGGGGTTCCTCGACGAGGTCAGGGCGCTCCTCAGTGCTGACCCGTCGTGGTCCCGCACTGCGGCCCAGGCACTCGGGTACAAGGAACTCGCGTTGCACCTTGCAGGCGAACTCTCACTCGACGACGCTGTCGCCCTCGCCGAGCAGCGCACCCGTCGCTTCGCCCGCCGACAGCAACGATGGTTCCGCCGTGATCCACGCATCACGTGGTTCGAACACTCAGGCGAGCCGTCGGAGCTCGTCGAACAGATCGAGGCCCACATCGACGCCGCGGCGCAGGACGCATCGTCGTGAACGGAATCTGCGAGCGCATCGCCGCTCAGTGCTGGGAGAATGGTCCCTCGTGCAGGGGAACAACATGCGACTGACCAAACATCACGGCCTCGCCAACGACTTCCTCGTGTACGTGGATCTCGACGGCGAACGTCCGAACACCTCCGAACTCGCGGTCGCGTTGTGCGACCGGCACCGAGGCGTCGGTGCGGACGGTCTGATCCGCGTCGCAGCGGGCACCGACGGCGCCGCGCTGACCATGGAGCTGCGCAACAGCGACGGCAGCACCGCCGAGATGAGCGGGAACGGCATGCGATGTCTGGTGCAGGCGGCCGTGGTCGCCGACGTGGCGCCCGGCGCGGAGTTCGATGTCGCCACCGGTGGCGGCGTGCGCCGTGTCAGCTACCGAGTCGGGGATCGGCCCGGTGAGTCGTGGGTCGCCGTCGACATGGGCCCGACATCGCCCGGCGACACGGATCCGTCGAGCCTCGACCACACGACCGAACACCTCCGAGCGGCGACGATCGACATCGGCAACCCGCACCTGGTGCTACAGGTGGCTGACGCCCGCGACGTCGACCCCGCCGTCCACGGTCCCGGCTACGAGGCTCAGTTCGCCCACGGCGCGAACGTCCACTGGGTCACGCCTGCGGCGAACGACCGACTGACGATGACGATCTGGGAGCGTGGCGCCGGTGTCACACAGGCATGTGGCACCGGCGCCTGCGCCGCCGCCACGGCCGCCCAAGGATGGGGCGTCGTCGGACCGCACGTGGGTGTCGACATGCCCGGCGGCTCCGTCGAGGTCACGCTCGGCGACACGGTGACGCTCGCGGGCCCGGCCGCGTACATCGGGGCGATCACCCTCGACCCCGACTGGTTGGTGCGATGAGCGATCTCGACTTTCCACCCGACGACCTCGAGGTCCCGAGCCCCTCAACCGACGAGACACACCGCGGCGCGTTCGGCGAGTTCGGCGGTGAGTCCTCGGGTCTCATCGACCGGACCTTCCGCGAGCAGATCGTCCTGGTCGGCATGCAGCTGCCCGGCCGTGACGAAGAGGATCTGCGCCTGCACCTCGACGAGCTCGAACGGCTCGTCGACACCGCGGGCGCCGACGCCGTCGAGCGCATCGTCCAGCGGCGCGATGCCCCTGACCCGGCGACCTACGTCGGGAAGGGAAAGGCGCAGGAGATCCACGAGATCTCCGAGAGCGTCGACGCCGACACCGTCGTCTTCGACGACGAGCTCACTCCGGGTCAGCAGGCGAACCTCGAGAAGATCCTGAAGCGCACCGCGCTCGACCGCACCGCGGTGATCCTCGACATCTTCGCCCAGAACGCGACGACCCTCGAGGGCAAGGCCCAGGTCGAACTCGCTCAGCTCAAGTACCGACTGCCGCGTCTGCGTGGTCGTGGCAACGCGCTCTCGCAGCAGGGTGGCGGCATCGGTACTCGTGGCCCGGGCGAGACCCAGCTCGAGGTCGATCGCCGACGAATCCAACGTCGGCTCCAGAAGCTCGAACGGGATCTCGAGTCGCTCCGTCGTACTCGCCTGACCCAACGAAAGTCACGACGTCGGTCCCGGTTCCACACCGTCGCCATCGTCGGGTACACGAACGCCGGCAAGTCGACGCTGCTGAACCGCCTGACCGGCGCTGGTGTGCTGGTCGAGGACCGTCTGTTCGCCACCCTGGATGCGACGACCCGCAAGCTGCAGCTGCCGGGCGGCGAGACCGTGCTGCTCAGCGACACCGTGGGCTTCATCCAGAAGCTGCCCACCTCGCTCGTCGAGTCGTTCAAGTCGACGCTCGAGGAGGTGGCGGAGGCCGATCTGCTCGTCCACCTCGTCGACGGCTCCTCGAAGGAGCCCGAGGTCCAGATCGCTGCGGTGCGGCACGTGCTGCAGGAGATCGGCGCGGGTGAGGTGCCCGAGCTGATCGTGTTCAACAAGACCGATGCCATCGAGGATCCGAACGATCTCGACGCGCTGCTGCGCCGCCATGAGGGTTCGCTCTCGGTCTCGGCGCACAGCGGCCAGGGTGTCGAGGATCTGCTCAACGTCATCGGCGACCGCATCCGTTCGTTGTCGACGATCCTGGAGCTGTTCATCCCGTACGAGCGGGGTGACATCGCTGCGATGGTGCACCGCGAGGGTGAGGTGCTGGTGGAGTCGCACGAGGGTGACGGCACTCGTGTCCGTGCCCGGCTCGACGAGGTCTCTGCCCGTCTGCTCGCCGAGTTCGTGGTCGGCGGCGACGTGCCGTGGGGCGAGGAGGACGAGGACTGATGACCCGAACCGAACCGTATGTGCCGCCGCCGTACCCCTACGACCGGCTGAACGGCCTGAAGCCGATCGCCGCCGAACACGACGGCGGCGTCATCGACCTGTCGATCGGCACGCCGTGTGATCCGCCTCCCCAGGTCGTGCTCGACGCGCTGGCGACGTCGGACACCGAACGCGGGTACCCACCCTCGATCGGAACCGCTGCGCTTCGTGACGCGATCGTCCGTTGGTTCGATCGCCGGGTCGGCGTGACCGTCGAGGCCGGTCAGGTCGCTGCTGCGGTCGGCACCAAGGAGTTCGTGGCCGGCACGCCGTCGTACCTTCGTATGCGGTACCCCGATCGTGACACCGTGCTGTATCCGGCCGTGTCCTACCCGAGCTATGAGATGGGCGCCGTGTTCGCCGGATGTCGAGCGGTTCCGGTGCCCGTCGACGACCAGTGGCGCATCGACCTGTCGCAGATCGATCCCGCGGACGCGGCTCGCGCGCTGATGTTGTGGGTCAACACGCCCGGTAACCCCGCAGGTGGTCTCGACGACCTCGCCGCCGCAGCCGAATGGGGTCGCGCCAACGACGTGATCGTCGTGAGCGACGAGTGCTACGTGGAGTTCACCTGGGACGGTCCGGCGCAGTCGATCCTGCAGCACGGTCTCGACGGAGTGCTGGCCGTGCACTCACTGTCGAAGCGGTCGAACCTCGCGGGCCTGCGTGTCGGTTTCTACGCGGGTGACCCGGAGCTGGTGCACTACCTGTCCGAGCTGCGCAAGCACGGTGGCTTCATGGTCCCGGGCCCGGCCCAGGCCGCAGGGGCAGCCGCGCTCGACGACGACGAGCACGTCGCCGTGCAGCGTGACCGGTACCACCGGCGCATGTCGATCCTCTGCGAGGCGCTCCAGTCGCGCGGCGTCGACGTCGAGATGCCCGGCGGCGGGTTCTACCTGTGGGCGGCCGCGCCGGGCGGCGACGCGTGGGCGTTCGCAGAAGAACTGGCTCGTGTCGGCGGCGTGATCAGCAGCCCCGGCGAGTTCTACGGCGAGGTGGCAGCGGACCGTGTCCGTCTCGCCGTCGTGCGCGACGACGACGCCATCGAACGAGCAGCAGCCCGGTTGCGTCGCTGAGCGCGGCGTCAGCCGTCCTCACCGACGACGAGGAGTACCCCGGTCCGGGTGTTCGTCGGCAGGGTCACCTGCCAGGCGAGGCCGATCGAACCCTCGGGCAGCCCGGTCGTGTCGAGCAGCCGCACGAGTCGCCCCTGCGCGACGACGAGCAGATCGGCGCCGACCGCGAAGGACAGCTCGCCGTCCGGTCGGATCAGTGAACCCACCACACCGGTCGTGGTGTTGAGGATCCAGCCGTCGCGCGGTGGTCCGCCGGCCACGAGACGTCCGTCCCAGGACACAGCGATCTCGTCGACGTCGCTGTCATCGGGGAGGTCGACGGTGTGGCCGTCGTCGTGGCGCAGTTCGAGTCGACAGCTCAAGCCGTCGCAGGCGGTGACCAGGCGTACGGGGCCGCGCCGCAGATGGACGAGGATGTCGGAGTCACCGACCTGCCCGTCGGGTCCGAGCGCCACCACGCCGGTGGGCGAGTCGAGCAGCAGGGTGCCGCTGTCGATGCCGGCGGTGGTGACGGCGAAGTTCGGTCCCGGCACCGCAATCGAAGGTTCGCCGGCCTGATGCACGAACAGCTCGGGTTCGGTCTGCGTGTCCCGAATGCTCGTCGCCCAGATCGTGGACTCGTCCCAGGCGATGGGGCGCCCGAGCGGGTTCGCAAGTGGTGCGAAGTCGGACCGGAGCAGGAGCACGCCGTCCTGATCGACGATCACGAAGCCGTCGCCGTAGGGAGCGATGTCGGTCACGACGCCGAGCTCGGTGAACAGGTCGAGGTTCGTGACCTCGTCGGACTCGACGTCGATCAGGACGAGGTCGTCGAACTGGTCGAGCGCGATGACCGTGGCGTCGATCGGTGGGACGCGACCTGCTGTCGGCCGAGCGGGCGGCTCGGTGGTCGTGGCAGGCGCAGCCACAGGTCGGTCGGGATTCTCGGCGGGAGACGTGGTGGTCGTCGTGGAAGCGACCGAGGTGGGCGGGAGCGTGGTCGCCGCGTCGGGCTGGTCGTCGCCGCCTCCGGTGACGAGGCCGATCGCGACGAGTGCAGTGAGCGCCGCGCCGGCGGCGACACCCAGCCACCGTCCAGCGCTGCTGTTCGAGACGACCGCTTCCTGGGTCGACTCCGACTCGAGCTCGATCACACGAGCACGCTACGGCGTGTCGTCCTCGGCCGGAGGATCCGGCGTGGCGAGCCGTCGTCGGCTCAGCGAACCACGAGCAGCGTTCTGGAGTCGGCGAAGCGGGCCTGGCCGACGCGGAAGAGCTCGTACTCGCCGTCGATGTCGAACACGGCGCCGTCGGCGCTGGTGAGGAAGCGACCATCGGTCGAGTAGCGCCAGTCTTCGCCGAACCCTCCACCGTTGCCGAAGGGCAGCTCTTCGACGGTGCCGTCGAGCCGTTGCAGCTCACCGAAGACGACGTAGGTGTCGAGGCGAGGGGAGAGTTGGAGGGTGAACCCGGGCGGCGCATCGATCGGCGTCTCGGCGCCGGTTCGCAGGTCGATGATCAGCGCCTGACAGTCGCCGGGCTGTTCGCCGCAGCGCAGCTCGATGGTGCCGCCGTTCGTGCCGGCCAGCACGACGTCGTTCGACCGCTGGGCGCCGTCCGGTGAGATCCACCACGTGCCGACGAGTGCCGTGTGCACCCTGGCGGTGCCGTCGTGGGCTCCTCCGACCATGAAGCCCGTGCCGACCGGGTCGATGGCGATCACCTCGACCTCGCCGGTCTCGGTGTCGAGTCGAACGAGATCGAAGTTCGGCCGATTCGAGCTCGTCTCGCCGCCGAGCATCCAGGCGAAGCGATCGTCGCTCGCGACGAAGTCGATGACCTGGGGCGCGTCGTAGCGGGTGGTCTCGAGGGTCTCGACGTCGATCACGGCGACGGTGTTCGGCTCGATCGCGACGACACGGTCGCCGACCGATCCGATCGCCTGCGCGACGACGTCGACCCTGGCTTGCTCGCCGGTCGTCAGATCCGTTCGGAGCACGCGACGACTGTCGAGGCTGAACAGCCAACCGTCGACGCCGCCGGCCGGCAGCGCATCGATGACGTCGATGTCGATCGGCAGCAGCTCGATGGTCACGTCGCCGGACTCGGTGGTGACGGGTTCGGCTGCAGCGGGCGTCGCGGTGGTGCTGCCCGCGAGGGTTCCGGTTGGGCGGTGGTCGTCGCCGTGTCCGGAGCGGTGGTGGTGACGATCGTGGTCGGCGCGATCGACGACGACACGGCGACGTCGTCGGTCGACACCGGATCGTCGTTGGTCAGTGCGACGCCGACGAGGGCGGCGAGGATCGCGGCCAGCCCCACTCCGAGGAGCCAGGACGGCCGACGTTCGACCGTGGCGGTGGCGTCGTCACTGTCGGGGGAGTCCGCATCGAGGACTTCGACGTCGGTCATCGTGTGCTCACCGAGCGAAGGGTAGGGCGACGACGACGCGGTGCGGCATCGGGCTGGAGAGGCCCGGGCGATACGCTCGTCGGCCGTGACGGACCTGCTGCAGCTCGCCGCCGAACTCGTCGGCGTTCCCTCCGAAAGCCTCGACGAAGGCGCCCTTGCCGACCACGTCGAGGCCGAGCTGAGAGCAGTGCCATGGCTCTCTGTCGAGCGGGTCGACCACAACGTCGTCGCCCGGACCGAGTTGGGTCGCGCTCAGCGCGTCGTGATCGGCGGTCACCTCGACACCGTGCCGGCGAACGACAACCTCGAACCACGCATCGTGGGGGAGCGGCTGTACGGCCTCGGCGCGTGCGACATGAAGGGCAGCTTGGCGGTGATGCTCGAGCTCGCCCGCACGGTCCGAGACCCTGCCGTCGACGCGACGTACGTGTTCTACGCCGGTGAGGAGATCGCTGCGGAGCACAACGGGTTGCGTCAGCTCTTCGAAGAGCGGCCGGAGCTGCTCGAGTGTGATCTGGCACTCCTCGGCGAGCCGACGTCGGCCGACATCGAGGCGGGATGTCAGGGGACGCTGCGGGTGAAGGTCACCTTCGAGGGCGCCCGGGCCCACACGGCTCGGCCGTGGAAGGGTCGGAACGCGATCCATCGGCTGGGCGATCTGCTCGTGCGTCTCGACG
>JAHDHM010000014.1 GCA_020631315.1 Acidimicrobiales bacterium | reverse complement strand
ACTGCTCGTCCCACGCGACAAAGCCGTGCACCCAGTCGAGGAGCAACACTGCATCGATCGCTCGTTCCCCGCAGAGCACGTCGGTGGTGAGCGAAGCCACAGCCCCGTCGCGGACGTCCGTGACCGTCGTGCCGCTGCACCAGTAGTTCGCTGTCTCGACGACGGTGAGCGTGTAATCCCCGATCGCCGCGTCGGCCCACACGGCCCTGGCAGCAGCGAGCCGCTCGGCCTCGGACTGGGGCAGCACGTCGACGCTCCCGTGCCGCTTTCCGGCGACGATGCGGTCGCCATCGGTCGCCAACGAGACGTGTTCGACCGTCGGGTCCAGATGCGAGTAGCGCCCAGCGACGGCCGCACTGCCGAAGTTGGTCAGCACTCCGTTGGCGCTGAGCAGCTGGTACCCGTCTCGGTCGGCGGCCGCGATGTCGACGATCGGGGACCTGGCCGGTGTGCCATCGTCGGGCGCGGAACCGAGGAACGGAGCGTCTCCGAACGTGAACACGCCGCCATCAGCGGCCACGAGCCAGTACCCGCCACCGCCGGGCGTCACCTCACCGGCGACGATCGGCTGGTCGAGATCGATCGCGCCGAGCGAGCCATGGAACGACGCCTCGCCGAACGTGAACACGCCGCCGTCAGCAGCCATCAACCAGTAGCCGTCGACGCCGTCGACGGTGAGGATGTCGACCACCGGAGCCGCGAGCTCGATCCCGCCAGCTGAGCCATGGAACGACGCTGCCCCGAACGCGAACACGCCACCATCGGCACCGACGAGCAAGTGACCGGTCGACCCCTCGGAGACCGCCACACCGACGATCGGAGCGACCAGCGGCAACCCGGCCGCGTCGCCGTGGACCGGCCCACCGATCAGCGGCACGACCACGCCGTCCGCGGTGACCCCGAACGTCAGCGGACCCTCGACGTCCACATCGACGAAGTCGACACCGAAGGCCGGCTCCGCGGCGCGTACCTCGCCGGCCGTCGCGACATCGGCGACAGAGGCACCCGCGAACATGCTCAGCACAGCTGCCGCCAGACCCAGACGCTGCTTCGCCATCGCACCCACCCCGCTCATCTGCTCAGCCTCCCAGAAGTCAACGACGCAGACCACCTACGGTTGCACCGTGACTTCCAGGTTCGACGGCGACATCGCTCCGACGAGACCAACCGTCCGCCGCATCGTCGACGGAACGATCATCCATCCGGGGTCGCATCCGAGCATCGGCGACAACATCCAAGGGCCGTCCGTGGTGGAGATGCCGGAGTGGGCGGACAGTCGGCTCGGGCGCTTCCACTGCTGGTTCGCCGACCACAAGGGCAGCTACATCCGCCTCGCGTACGCCGATCACGTCGAGGGGCCGTGGAGCGTGCACCCGCCCGGCTCGCTGCAGCTGGCCGACTCGCTGTTCCCGACCGAGGCGCCGCGCGTCAGTGACGAGCAGCTCGCTGTGGTCGAGCGCTTCTACGAGCTCCATGTCGGGCCGATCATGCTCCCGCTGCTGGACGAGATCAGCACGCCCCACATCGCCTCGCCGGACGTGCACGTCGACCACGAACGGCGGCGACTCGTCATGTACTTCCACGGACTGATCGACGTCGGTACCCAGGTCACGAGGATGGCGACCTCGGACGACGGTATGACCTTCACCGCGCAGCCGCCGACGCTCGAGCGGACGTACCTGCGGGTGTTCGAGACCGACGGCACCACGTACGGCATGGCCATGCCCGGCCAGCTCTACCGCTTCCCCGGCGGTCTCGGCAGCCCGTTGGACACCGCCGAGGTCGGGCCGATGCTCTTCGAGCCGGCCATGCGTCACTTCGCCATCCAGGTCCGACCGGGGCACCTGCGAGTGTTCTGGACGCGAGTGGGCGATGCGCCCGAACGGATCCTGATGTCGACGATCGACACGACGTCGGACTGGCGGGCCTGGCACGAGTCGGCACCGGCCGAGGTCCTGCGTCCCGAGTACGACTGGGAAGGCGCCGACGCGCCGAACGAACGGTCGCTCCGCAGCGCCTCGCTCGGAGTCGTGAACCAGCTCAGAGACCCGGCGCTCCTCGAGACCGACGGGCGGACGTACCTGTTCTACGCAGCCGGCGGCGAGTCCTGCATCGGCGTGGTCGAGCTGCTCGGCTGACCCCGCGCTGCGGGCCTACAGCTCCGGCACCACCGAGTACTTGGCGCCGCCGCCCTGCTTGATGACCTCGTCGAGCCAGCTGGTGCCGTAGACGTCGCCGACCTCCTGGGCCATGTCCGACGCCTCGCCCTCGGGCGTCGACTCGAGGGTCCACGCCTGCCGCTTGTACGTCCAGTTCTCCGGATGCAGCTCATGGGCCTGGCGCCACCAGCCACGAGCCGCCTCCCGATCTCCACGACGCTCGGCGGCGACACCGAGGTCGAAGCACGCTGCCGCACGGCTGTGCTCGATCGGACGAGGCTGCGACGCAGCGACCACCTGATCAGGCGTCATCGCGAACACGCTGTCGGCGCCGTGGGTCGCCCAGTCGACGATCGCGGCACGGTACGCCTCGGCGGTGTCGGGCATCGCCTTGATCTCGGTCAGCGCCATCTTCATCCGCTCGGGCAGATCGTCGGTGATCTCCATCGAGCGCAGCGCGCTGACCTCGATCGACGCGGCCTCGGCGGGCCGCACGAGCGTGCCCGACTCGTCGATCCAGACGGCCATCGGCACGTTCTGGATTCCCAGCAGTTCATCGACCGAGTGGTCACCGTCGATCAGGGACGGATGCGTCGGCAGTGCCGAGCCCTCCGGTGCCGCAGCCTCGATCCACGGACGTGCCTTCGACGGATCGAGATCCAACGCGACGGTCACGACGGTGACGCCGAGGGGCTCCAGTTCGTTGTGCAGTGCCTGCCACACGGGCAGGTCATGACGGCAGGCTCACCAGCTGGCCCAGGCGACGAGCAGCACCTTTCGCCCGTGCAGCGACGTCAGGTCGAACGGGTTGCCGTCTGCATCAGGCAGCGTGATCGGGGGCACGGTCGCCGAGGACAACGCACGCCCGCCGCCTTCGGGACCGAGGGCCCACACGTCGGCCGACTCGTCGTGCACCAGCGACATGCGCAGCCGCTCGGCGATCGCAGCGACGTCGAGCAGGCCGTCGTCGCCGACTGCGCCCGGCACCGGCACACACCGATCCTCCTTGCACATGCCTTCGGGCTTGGACTCCCAGCCCGTGGCGCCGAGGAACTCGTCGGGTGCGACCCGTGATGACGTCAGCAACATCACGCCAGTGTGCCCGCTCCCCGTCCACGTCGGGGAATGCGCCGCACCGCGGCGACGTTCTCCTCACCGTGACCGACTCGTCCTCCTGCAACACACCGGTTCTTCGACAAGCACAGAACCTCCGTCGCGACCTGACTCGACGCGGCTTTCGCCTGCTGAACTCGGTCGTGGAACCTGCGGTGAAGCGCGGAGTCGGCTCGCCCCTCCCGATCGGCCTGGGGCTCGTGGTGCTCGAGACGACCGGCCGCACATCTGGGAAGACCCGCAGCGTGCCGCTCGTGGCCGCTCGCCTCGGCGACAGGGTCATCACCTCCACCGTGCGAGACGACTCGCAGTGGACCAAGAACGCCGAAGCCGACGGCGAGGTCGCCGTGTGGGTCGGCGGTCGCCGTCGCGAGGGAACCGCCTCGATCGATCGCGGTCCGCTGACGGTCGCGTCGGTCACACTGTCCTGATGCCGCTGCGGACGCCAACAGCGAGGTGAGCGACACCGGAGGTGTCGCGATCCCGCTGCGACAAGCACAGCTGCTGGTCTTCATGACCTCGGCGGCGGTGCTGGTCCTCGAGATCGTCGCCGGTCGGCTCGTCGCTCCGTACGTGGGTGTGTCGCTCGAGACGTTCACCGCGATCATCGGCACGGTGCTGGCCGGCATCGCCGTCGGCAACACGATCGGCGGACACCTCGCTGACAGCCGCGACCCGTCGCTGCTGATCGGCCCGACGCTCGTCCTGGGTGGCGCGCTCGCCTGGCTGTCCCTCCCGGTCGTCTCGTTCCTCGGACCCGAGATCGGCAACGGTCCCGTGGCGGTCGTGGCCCTCGCACTCTTCGCCTTCACCGCACCTGCTGCCGTGCTGAGCGCGGTCAGCCCGATGGTGGCGAAGCTCCGGCTCGACGACCTGAGCCGCACCGGCGAGGTCGTGGGCACGCTCTCTGCTGCGGGCACCGTCGGGGCACTCGTCGGCACGTTCGTCACCGGCTTCGTACTGGTGGCGTGGATCCCCAGCCGCCTCATCGTCGTGCTCGTCGGCGCGGCACTCGTCGTGTGGGGCGCTGCCCTGTCATGGCGCCGCCGTGGCCGCCCCGACCCCGTGGCCGCCGCCGGTGTCGCCGTCGCTCTCGGTCTCGCCGCAGCGACCGGCACCCCGTGCGACTTCGAGTCGACCTACTACTGCGGCGCGGTCGAGATCGACGCAGAGGATCCGTCGTTGGTCACGCTCCGTCTCGACGACCTGGTGCACGCCCGCGTCGACCTCGACGACCCGACCCACCTCGACCTGCGGTACGTCCAACTGCTCGGCTCCGTCGTGGACGCCCTGCCAGCCGGACCGCTTCGGGTCCTGCACATCGGCGGCGGCGGCTTCACGATGCCGACCTACATCGACGCCGTCCGCCCGGGCTCGTCGTCCGTCGTGCTCGAGATCGACCCGACCCTGGTGGACGTCGCCACCGACGAGCTCGGCCTCGTCACCGGGCAGGGCATCGACGTCATCACCGGCGATGCACGGCTGGCCATCGTGGACCTCGAGACCGACTCGTTCGACCTCGTCATCGGCGACGCGTTCGCGAGCCTGGCGGTTCCGTGGCACCTCACGACGACCGAGTTCGTCGCCGAGATCGCCCGAGTGCTCGACGACGATGGCGTGTACGCCATGAACGTGATCGACGGCGGATCGTCGGAGTTCGTCGCAGCGGAGCTCGCAACCCTGGCCGAACACTTCGACGATCTGGCGCTCGTGCTGCCACCACAGCCAACGGCACGACCCGTCAACCAGATCCTCCTCGCCGCACGCACCACGCTGCCGAACGTGCAGCTCGACCCCGAGGCCGGCCGTTTCGCCGACACCGACGACGTCCGCGCACGTGTCGACACAGGCCTCGTGCTCACCGACGACCACGCCCCCGTCGACCGACTCGTGCACACCCGCTGACGCGGCAGCCGCGTCGCGCTGCCGGTCGGTTCACGCGCCGTCCCATCGGGCTGCCAAGCTGAACGGACGCCCCGTCGCAACTGGAGAGTCCCATGGGTCACGAGTGCTTCGACGTCGAGATCGTCGACCAGGTCGGCCACATCACCGCCAACCGCCCCGAGAAGGCCAACTCGATGATCGCCGCCTACTGGCGCGAGCTGCCCCAGATCGTCGACGAGATGTCGGCATCGGGCTCCGTGCGGGCCATCGTGCTCGCCGCCGAAGGACGCAACTACTGCGCCGGCATGGACCTCAGCGTCTTCGCCACCCAGGAGGACATCCGTCCCGGGATGAGCGGCCACCGCAGCCGCCGCAACGAACGCTTCCGGTCGACCGCCATGAAGCTGCAGGACTCGTTCACCGCGCTGGAGCGGGCGCGTGTGCCGGTGCTGTGCGCCATCCAGGGCGCCTGTGTCGGCGCAGGCATCGACATGGTGTCGGCCGGCGACATGCGCTACGCCACCGAGGACGCCTACTTCACCATCGCCGAGATCAACATCGGCATGACCGCCGACGTGGGCACCCTCCAGCGGATGCCCAAGCTCGTCGCCGAGGGCATCGTGAAGGAACTCGCCTTCACCGGCCGCAAGTGGAGCGCGCAGGAGGCCCTCGCCCACGGGTTCGTCAACGCCGTCTACCCCGACCACGAGGCGATGATGTCGGCAGTCCACGACATCGCCGCCCAGATCGCGACGAAGAGCCCGATGGCCATCTGGGGCACCAAGGCCTCGATGCACTTCACGCGTGATCACGGCGTCGCCGACAGCCTCGAGTACATCGCCAACTGGAACGCCGCCATGTTCGACACCGACGACATGGGAGAGGCCTTCTCCGCCCAGATGGAACAGCGCACGCCGGAGTACCCGGATCTCTTCCCCCTGAGCGACGGTCTCTGATGCGCCACGCCTCGACCGACACCGGCGTGCTCGACGTGCTCGTCGTCGGTGCCGGCATCTCGGGCATCGGCGCCGGCTACCACCTGCAGCGCGACTGCCCCGACCACTCGTACGTGATCCTCGAAGGACGCGATCGGCTCGGCGGCACGTGGGACCTGTTCCGCTATCCCGGCGTCCGCAGCGACAGCGACATGCACACGCTCGGCTACAGCTTCAAGCCGTGGACCGACGCCAAGGCCATCGCCGACGGCCCGTCGATCCTGCGCTACCTCGAGGAGACCGCCGCCGAGTACGGGATCGACCAACAGATCCGCTACCGGCACCAGGTGCGATCCGCCGCCTGGTCCTCCGAGTCGGCGACGTGGACCCTCACGGTCGACGTCACCGCCGACGACGGCTCCGTGTCCGAGCAGACCGTCGAAGGTCGCTTCCTGTTCATGTGCTCGGGCTACTACTCGTACAAGGGCGGCTACACGCCCGACTTCGAGGGTCGCGACGAGTTCCGGGGCGAGATCGTCCACCCGCAGAGCTGGCCGAAGGACTTCGATCACGCGGGCAAGCGGATCGTCGACCGCAATGACGCTGGTGCCGGCCATGGCCGACACCGCCGCCCACGTGACGATGCTCCAGCGCTCACCGACCTACGTGGTGTCACGACCCGACCGGGACCCCATCGCCAACTTGTTGGGCAAGATCCTCCCGGACCATCTCGCCTACCGAGCCACCCGCTGGAAGAACATGCGATTGGGCGAGTGGTTCTACCAACAGACCCGCAAGCGCCCGGACAAGATCCGCGAGAAGTTGCTCGACGGCGTGCGCAAGGGCATGCCCGACGTCGACGTCGACACCCACTTCTCCCCCGAGTACGACCCGTGGGACCAGCGCCTGTGCTTGATCCCGAACGCCGATCTCTACGAGGCCGTCAACAGCGGCGCAGCGTCGGTGGTGACCGACCACATCGAACGCTTCGACGCTGACGGCATCGTGCTCACCTCGGGCGACCGGATCGACGCCGACGTGATCGTCACGGCGACCGGACTCCAGCTCGTCACGATCGGCGACATGGACTCGGTCACCGTCGACGGCCGCGAGGTCGACTTCTCCCAGACGTGGACCTACAAGGGCCTGTCGTACTCAGGGGTGCCGAACCTGGTGTCGTCGTTCGGGTACATCAACGCATCGTGGACGCTGCGGGCCGACATCACGTGCGGCTACGTCACCCGGTTGCTGAACCACCTCACGGACAGCAGGAACGACATCGCGACGCCGACGCTGCGCTCCGGTGACGAGGACATGGCCGCGCGGCCCTTCATCGACGACTTCTCGGCCGGCTACATGGCCCGGATGATGCCGATGTTGCCCAAGCAGGGCGACCGTGCGCCGTGGCTGAACCCGCAGCTGTTGTCCGCCGACCGTGAGCTGATCGTCGAGCAGCCCATCGACGACGGGGTCGTCCGGTTCACCCGAGCAGCTGTTCGCACGTGAACCGGACCGACCGGCTGTACGCCATGGTCGAAGAACTGCGGGCCACGCCGGCGGGCTCGCGCACGGCCAAGGAACTCGCTGACGTGTTCGAGGTCTCCGTTCGCACCGTCGAGCGCGACATCCTCGCCCTCCAGGAAGCTGGGGTGCCGATCCGCGGCGTGCAGGGCCGACGTGGGGGCTACGTCCTCGACCGTGAGCGGACCCTGCCCCCGACCAACTTCACACCCGCCGAGGCCATGGCCGTCGCCGTGGCACTCGCCGGCGACGTCGGTCCGTTCGCCGCAGCCGGGCGTTCGGCCAGGAACAAGCTCCTCGCCGCCATGTCGGCCGATGACCGTGACGAGACGCGTTCGCTGGCAGCTCGGCTTCGCCGTTTCCGCTCCCCGGACGAGGTGGCGGGCTCTGTGGACGCAGTGGTGCAACGAGCCATCGTCGAACAGCTCGTCCTCCGCCTCGGCTACGCCGACCGCGACGGCAACGTCACGACCCGCGACGTCGAGCCGATCGGCGTCGTCTCCCTCGATGATGCGTGGTTCCTCGTCGGCTGGTGCCGACTTCGTGACGGCGTGCGGTCGTTCCGCCTCGACCGCATCGCCAGTTCCGCGCTGACGGGTGACCGAGCGACGCCAAGAGACCCGAGCCGCTTCATCGAGGACATCCCGTGGGCGGACGAACGGCCGGACGTGCTCTCCTGACGCAGCGAGCCGTCGGAGCCGAAGAATCCCGAGATTGTCGCGAAACCCCGACAGGACGTTGTCGCTGACGGGCCGAATCGTGGCGGGTGTCGAGGCACGACGCCCGACACGACGACAGGAGTCCGACATGCAGCGCACCCCGATCGATCCTTGGCAGTGGTCCTTGAACCTCGGCTACCACCAGGGTGAGGTCGTCAGCGGCCACAGCCGCCAGCTCACCGTCGCCGGCCAGACCTCGGTGGACGCACAGGGAGCACCTCTGCATCCTGGCGACATGCGCGCCCAGCTCGACCAGGCGCTCGACAACCTCGAGGCCGTGCTGGAGGCCGCCGGCATGGGACTGGCTGACATCACCCGGCTTGGCGTCTACGCGACGGACGTCGATGCTGCCCTCGCCAACTTCGACCTGCTCGGCGGCCGGCTGGGGCCCACCGGCGCAGCGCCACCCATGACGTTGCTCGGGGTCACCCGGCTGGCGCTCGAACCGCTGCTGATCGAGATCGAGGCCACCGCAGTCGCCTGAGGCCGCCGGATCTGTTCGTCACCGGACGCGGCGACGGCGGACCCCCGAGAGGGTCCGCCGTCGAATGTTCATGACCGCGTGGTGCGGCCAGATCGCTCAGCCGAGGAGCGAGGGCAGCTGCTCGGCGATCTCCTCCGGGGAGACCATCGGCGAGAAGCGGGCGACGACGTCACCCGAGCCGTTCACGAGGAACTTCTCGAAGTTCCAGGTGATGTCGGAGCTCTCACCCTCGCCGGGCTGCTCGGCCTTGAGCCACTGGTAGAGCTCGGCTGCGCCGTCTCCGTTGACCTCGATCTTGGAGAACATCGGGAAGTCGGCGTCGTACTTCTCCGACGCGAACGCCAGGATCTCAGCGTCGGTGCCCGGCTCCTGACCGCCGAACTGGTTACAGGGGAACGCGAGCACCTTGGTGCCGTTGTCCTCGTGGTGCAACGTACGCAGACCTGCGTACTGGGGCGTGAGCCCTCACTGACTGGCGACGTTGACCACCAGGCAGGCTGACTCGGCGAAGTCCGCGAAGTCGACCTGATCCCCGGTGATGGACGTCATCTGGAACTCGTGGAAGCGAGCCATGATGTCCTCTTGTGGTGGAGACGGATGGAACATCGCCACCGTAGCCGCTGACGTCCGGGGCACCTCGGATCCACGTGATCACGCTGTGTCACGAGATGTATTCGATTGCCACCCTCTGCGGTGGCTAGAGTCACCGGCCGTGTCCGTCCTCGTCGCACGTCACAGTGCAGTCGCGACCTCCGCTGCCAAGCGGGCTGTCGACGTCGTGCTCGCCGGCACGGCCCTCGTCGCACTCAGCCCGTTGATGGCTCTGGTCTGGCTCGCTGTGACCACGACGAGCCGCGGCCCGGGCCTGTTCCGCCAGGAGCGAGTCGGCCTCGGCGGCGACACCTTCACGATCGTGAAGTTCCGCTCGATGACGATCGACAACGACGACTCCGAGCACCGAGCCCACGCCATCTCCCTCATCGTCGACCCCTCAGCACCTCCGACGGACAACGGCACCTACAAGCTGACGGATTGCCGGGTCACCAAGGTCGGCGCCGCCATTCGTGCCACGTCGATCGACGAGCTGCCCCAGCTGTGGAACGTGGTTCGAGGCGACATGTCGCTCGTCGGACCGCGGCCGATGCTCGACTACGAGTTCGAGCACGTCACCGGGCGGCATCGCGACCGGACACTGGCGCGGCCCGGGATGACCGGCCTCTGGCAGGTCTCGGGTCGCAGCGACCTCTCGACCCGAGAGATGCTCGATCTCGACGTCGCCTACGTCGACGAGTGGTCGCTGCTCGGCGACCTCCGGATCCTCGTACGGACCCCCCTGGCGCTCCTCAGTCGCTGAGTCGCACCCCGACGAGCCCCGCCACCCACACACTGGGCGGTCACGCATCCGGGTCGAGACGGCGCCCGCGCACACTCTCTGTGGCATTCATGTGCGATGGGTGACTATGGTGACACCCTCCGGGACGGCTCGACCACGCAACGGGTCGGTCCCGGTCATCAGTGCGACACGGAAAGGGTGTGTTGTGAGCGACGCCGCGCTGGCCATCACCGCGATCAACGCCGCGCTCCTCCTCATCGCGCTCGTCGCGCTCGCCCTCATCTTCTGGCGCCGAGACCGTCGTGCGACGACCGCGGCCGCACCGACGACCGGCCCCAACCCGGTGCACGACCCGACGACGCCCGCTGGCCTGCCCGTGGTCGCCGCTGCGCCGCCGGCAGGCACCCAGACCATCGCCACAGCCCAGGTCGTGAACACGGCACCACCGGCCGCCACCGGCCCGACCGCACCAGCCACCGCCACCGGCCCGACCGCACCGCCCACCGCCACCGGCCCGACCGCACCATGGACCTCGCCGCTGGCCTACCGAGACCCCGCTGTCGAGACCACCGTCGACATCTCCCGACTCGGCATCGAGGCCAGTGTCGACCTCTCCGCCAGGGTCCTCGCCGAGCTCGGCTATCGGTACGACCCGAGGAATCGCACGCTCGAGTTCCTCGCCCCCGATCTGTCGACGGTGACCATCCAAGCCCGAACCCCATCGACCCTGACGCTCATCGGCCACGGGCACGTGATCCCGTACCTGGCCTATCGCCTGGTCGATGCCAGCACCGACATCGATCCCGTCGTCGCCGCGATGCCCACGCGCGGCAGCAACGGTCACTGAGCCCGAGGCGACGGCGATGACCTCCGGCACCACGATCGTCGTGGGCTCCTCCCCGCTCGCCCTCGTCCACGCCGTACTGCGACAGCGCGCCGGCGAACAGGTGACCGTCATCGAACGTTCGGCCGACATCGGCGGCGCCTGGGCGACCTTCGCCGACGGACCACACCACGGCCTCGAGCGCGCCTGCCACCTCTTGGAGCCCGATGCCGACGTGCACCGGCTGCTCACCGAGGACCTCGGCCTTGAGCTCGAGCCCCAGCCCGTCGTGCCGATCATGCGCTTGCGCAGCCGCGACCTCGCCTTCGGGTCGTCGACGCTGCTGTGGTTCGAACTGCTGAGCCTTCCCATGTTCACGATGCCTCGCCCGTGCAGTGCGCCGGCGCGACGCCGCTTCCCCGCGGATCGCCCGTCACGACGTGTCGTTCCAAGTGCGACGTACCGCAGCACGCGTGCGTCGAGGCGGCCTCTGGCGGGCGACCCCTGCCATGGGCTTTCGCGGGGGCGTCGACTCGGCGCTGCGTCACCTCGTGGCCGAGCTGGAGCGCGCCGGCGGCCACGTGGACGTGGGCTGTCGTGTCGCCGACATCGCCGTCTCCACCGAGGTCGGTGAGCAGCCCGTGGTCGTGAGATGCGAACACGACAGCACCACCGACGAACACGTCGCCGACCGCGTGCTCCTGACCTCCGGGGTCGGCATCTGTGAGATCACGGTCGACGGGCATCCGGCAGTCCGCTCTCGCACGCGCCAGGACAACCATCACGCGCTCGTCGAGGTCGACGAACTCCGCCAGGCGGTCGGCTACGTCCACTTCGTCGGCCGCCAGCTGATCCGGCGCGCCGAGCTCGTCGGCATGTCCGACGCCGGCCGACTCCTGCTCATCGTGCAGCTCCGACGGCCCGCGACCGACCACGAGATCACGGGCGCGCTCGCCCACCAGGGGCTGTGTGCGCACGGCACTGCGGTACGTGTCCTCGAGCGAACGAACTACCGCAGCGTCCAGACCGACTTCAACGACCACGCGGCCCGCGCGAGCGCTGCCGGCCGGCTGATCACGGTCCGCTCCCAGGGCGATCTCGTCCACCACCTGCGGAAGCTGACACCGACGCGTTCGCGACTTCAGCGGCCCCGCGCACGTCTGACACCACACATGACCACACACACCTCACTCTGGGTGTTGGCAAGCTCGCTCATCGCGGCTAAGTTCCCGCCGGGCAGTCCGACCAGATCGCCCCTCGACGACAACCGATCAACCCAACCTCGACGTCGTGTGCGGCCATTCGACGAGAGGTCGAATGGCCGACGCACGGCGACCGACACACCGGAGACGGCGTGAACATCCCCCTGCTGCTCGTGAACCTCGGTCTGCTGCTGCTCGCAGCGATCGCCATCTGGATCATCGTCCGATCGTCGCGCCAGCGACGCCTCGAGCGCTCGGTCACCCAGCATCCGGCCGGCGCCCCGACCGCGGCTCCTGTAGCAGCGCCCGTCGCACCTGCAGCAGCGCCCGTCGCTCCTGGGGAGTTGCACACGCCCGCCGCCGGCTTCCCGGCCACCGACACCATCGTCGCCAACGGCGCTGCGAATGTCACGCAGCTCGGACACCAGGCACCCGCTCCCCAAGCCCCGAGTGCGGCCCCTGTCGCAGCAGCCCCCGCCGAGCCGGTGATCGACCTGACTGCAGCTGCACCTTCCGTGGCCCCCGCTTCCGCGGCCACCAGCAAGCTGCCGCCGTCGCTGAACCGACACGTCGTGCTCGGCGTGGTCGGGTGCGGGTATTGGGGTTCCAAGCACGTCCGGGTCCTGTCACAGCAGCCCGACGCGTCCGTCGTCGCCATCGACCGTGACGTCGACCGTCTCCTCGATCTGCGCGACTCCTTCCCGTCGCTGTCGGTCGCCTCGGGGCTCGACGAGGTCGTGCACGACCTGGACGGCCTCGTCATCGCCACGCCGGCGTCGTCGCACGCCGACCTCGCGGTGAAGGCGATCGAACACGGCGTCCACGTCCTCGTCGAGAAGCCGCTCGCCACCTCCGTGGCCGACGCGACCCGAATCCTCGATGCCGCCAAGGCCAACGGTGTCACCGTCACCGTCGGTCACACCTTCGAGTTCAACCCGGCCGTGTGGGCGCTACGCGACGTCGTGCACAGCGCCGAGTTCGGCGACATCCACTACATCGACTCGGCACGTCTCAACCTCGGCCTCTACCAGCCGGACGTCAACGTGCTGTGGGACCTCGCTCCGCACGACATCTCGATCGTGCTCTACCTGCTCGACACCGTGCCGAACTCGGTCTGCACCTGGGCGACGCGGCACGTGCCCGGCCAGCGTGAGGACGTCGCGTACCTCGAGATGCGCTTCGACGACCTGAACATCACCGCCAACATCCACGTCAGCTGGCTGGACCCGGCGAAGGTGCGACGGACCACGGTCGTCGGCTCCCGCCAGATGGCGGTCTACAACGACATGTCGAACGAGCGGATCCGGATCTACGACAAGGGCATCGCCTCCGAAGCTTCCGATCCGCTGCACCAGGCCCAGCTCGTGTATCGCGAGGGCAACATCCTCAGCCCGTTCGTCGACGGTCGTGAGCCCCTCGGGCTCGAAGCCGCCTCCTTCGTCAAGGCGGTGCGCTACGGCTCGCCGAGCGACGTCGACGGCCAGCGTGGTCTCAACGTCGTCCGGGTCCTCGAAGCCGCCCAGCGCTCCATCGAGACCGGCGGCCGTGTCTACCTCGACCCGCCGCATGCAGCCAACGGCCACCGCGCCACCGGCAACGACACCGCTGCGGCCAACGGCCGAGTGCACACCCGCACCGCCTGACACACCTGGCGCACCAAGCGCCGTGTCGGCAGCGCCCACGAATCTCCCCCATCACACGAACCTGGAGACACCGATGAGCGAACAGCTCACGCCCTTCGTCGACCTTCGGTCCACGCACGATGCCCTCCGATCCGAGCTCGACGGCGTCTGGAAGTCCTGCGTGGACGCCTCGGGCTTCATCGGCGGCGCCGCCGTCGACCGCTTCGAACAGGAGTGGGCCGAGTTCTGCGGCACCACCCACGCCATCGGTGTCGCCAACGGGACCGACGCCCTCGAGTTGGCGCTCGCCGCGCTCGGCATCGGTGAGGGCGACGACGTCGTCGTGCCGGCCAACACCTTCGTCGCCACGGCCGAGGCCGTCGCGAACGTCGGTGCCCGTCCGGTGTTCGCCGACGTCGACCCGAGCACCCTCCTCCTCACCGCCGAGACGCTCGAGGCGGCGCTCACCGACGCCAGCCGTGCTGTCATGGTGGTCCACCTGTACGGCCAGATGGCCGACATGGATGCCATCGGCGCCGTCGCACAGCGCGCCGGCATCGCCGTCGTCGAAGACGCCGCCCAGGCCCACGGCGCGACGTGGAACGGTCGCCCGGCCGGTTCGTTCGGCGACATCGCCGGCTTCAGCTTCTATCCGGGCAAGAACCTCGGTGCGCTCGGCGACGGCGGCGCCATCGTCACCTCCCGCGACGACCTCGTCGCCGCGGCCAGGACGATGTCGAACCACGGCCGCACCGACACACCGTTCGTGCACGCTGCACACGGCCGCAACTCCCGCCTCGACGGGCTGCAGGCCGGCCTGCTGTCCACGAAGCTGCCCCACCTGCTCGACGCCAACGCCGCACGCCGGGTGGCCAGCGAGCAGTACCGGAACCGCCTCCGTGGCCACGTACAGGTGACCGAGCTGCGTCCCGAGGCCGTCTCGGCGCACCATCTGGAAGTCATCCGGGTGGCCGACCCCGAGGGGCTCCGCTCGTTCCTCGGCGATCACGGTGTGCCGACCGGACGCCACTATCCGGTCTCGTGCACCACGCAGCCGGCATTCGCTCGCTTCGATCCGGTCTCGTGCCCGATCGCCGAAGCCGCCGTCGTCGACCTCGTCAGCCTGCCGATGCACCCCCACCTGACGCCCGAGATCGTCGACCGCATCTGCGATCTCGTCATCGAGTTCGTCAGCTAACGAGCCGGCGCAGACCCTCGGCCACACCGACTCGCGGCCGCCAGTCCAACGCCTCCCACGTCCGACGTTGATCGAACCAGTGGGCGGTCGAGAGCTGCTCGGCCAGGAACTCCGTCATCGGTGGCTCTGACCAGCCGCGCTCGTTCCACAGACGTTCGATGCCTCGACCTGCCACCCGGGCGACGCCGGCTGGCACGCGACGGTTCGGCGGCAGACGCAGTCCGTGTGCTCGGAGGATGCCGTCGATGAGCTCGGCGACCGGCCGAGGCTGACCGCCCGACACGACGAGCGGTTCCCGATCGGCGTGCTCGGCCCGGTCGAGTCCCGCGACGATCGCGTCGGCGGCGTCGTCGACGAACGTCGAGTCGATGAGTGCCATGCCCGTGCCGATCGTCGCCACCCGGCCTTGGCGAGCTCGGTCGACCATCCGACCGACCAGCTGTGTGTCGCCTGGGCCCCAGACGAGGTGCGGACGCAGGACGGCCGTCGTCGTGTTGTCGGCGGGCCGGTCCAGCACGAGGCGTTCGGCCACGGCTTTGGTCACCGCGTACGCGCCACGTGCGGTGGCCGGGTCAGCGACACCCGCGGGTGCGGCGACCAGCGACCGGCCCTGATGTGCGACCGATGGCGTGGAGACGTGCACGAGGGTGCCGACATCGTGCGCCTTGCAGGCGTCGAGCACGTGCCGCGTGCCACCGACGTTCACTTGCTCGAAGAGCGAGAAGTCACCCACCACGTCGACCTTGGCGGCGGCGTGGATCACCGCGTCGTGACCTGCGACTGCGTCGGCGACCGCTTCGGCGTCGGTGATGTCACCCATCACGCCTCGGACTCCCTCGGCGACCGGGCGGTCCGTCTGGCCACGCTGGAGTGCCGTCACCTGATCCCCACGGGCGACGAGCCGCTCCGCGACCGCGACGGCGAGCAGGCTGGTGCCGCCGGTGATGAGGACCCGCATCAGCGGCCCTCGGCGAGCTGCGACGCAGCGGCCGACAGTGCGGCTCGATCGATCTTGGAGTGATGCCGTCGGTCGACGGGCATCTTGGCGATCTCGAGCACCATCGCAACGTCCCCGCGGGTGGGAGAGTCGTCAGATCCTGCGAGCAACCCCCGCACAGCGTGGCGCACCCGTTCGGCGAGGTCGGGTTCGGCGAGGCGCATCGAGCTGCGCCTCGGGACGGAGACGCCGGCTCGACGCGGCGACGTCGCCTCGATCACCACACCCAGTACCTGGCGCCCTGCCGGGCCGATGGCCACCGCTGCGGCCCTGGCCACACCGTCGACGGACTGTGCGGCGAGTTCGATCGGGACCGGGGCGACCGGTCCGAACGCCGTGTGGATCACGTGGGCGACCCTGCCGGACACCCAGAGGCGACCGTCGTCGTCGACCGAGCCGACGTCGCCGCTGCGGTGCCAGCCGTCGTCGGTGCGGGCCGCCGAGTCGGTCGACCACAAGCGGTCGTAGCCGGTCATCCGGTGAGGGGCGCTGATCTCGATCTCGCCCCAACCGTCGGCGCCGTCGATCGCTGCGATCCGCACGTCGACGCCCGGTACGGTCGCGCCGACGCACACGCCCCGCAGGATGCCCTCGTCGGCCACCGCGTCGTCGACCTGCTCGAGCGAGACGTCGGCGACGGGGAGGACTTCGGTCATCCCGTACGGGGTGTGGAACGACGCGGACCGGAACCACGGCGCGGCGGATCGCAACAGCTCGGGAGAGATCGGGGCTCCCGCCGACAGCACCAGACGAACCCGCTCGAATCGCTCCGCATGCCCCGCGGAGGCAGTGGCGACGACGTTGGCGAGCGCTGCGGGAGAGGCGAACACGAGCGTGGCGTCGATCGCCTCGACCGCGTCGGCCAACGCGTCGGCGGTGAGCGTCGACGGCTTCGTGATGTCCATGTTCGGAACGACCGACGCGATCCCGAGCGCCGGGCCGTAGAGGGCGAAGGGCGCGAACGCTGCGACGAGACGATCGTCGGAGGTGATGCCGTACGTGGCTGCGAGCCGGTCGCGTTGCGAAGCGAGTGCCCGCGTCGAGTAGCGCACGCCCTTCGACGGCCCGGTCGAGCCAGAGGTGAACACCACCGCGGCCTCGTCGTCGGCGCCGTCGCTCAACAACGGCCGGTGACCCTCGTGCTCGGGCGATGCGTCCTGTGTCGGAGCGTCGGTCGCCAACTCGTCCCAACGGCGAGCGCCACGCAGCACCCGGCCAAGCGGCGGCGCGGTCTCGCCGATGACGACTCGCTCCAGGCCGACGCCCATGGCCATCGCCGCAGCGACGCCCCGGTCGATGCCGACGACGACGGACGGATGGGCGCCGCGCAGCGCCCTCGACATGTTCGCCGGACCCAACCCGCTGTCGACGAGCACGGGCACGGCACCGATGGACCAGCACCCGTAGAGCACCTCGTCCAGCTCGATGCCCGGCGGGACCAGCAACGCCACTCGGTCGCCGCGGCCCACGCCGAGCGCGCCGAGCCGACGGCGGGCTGCGTCGATGCGTTCGGCCAGTTCGGCCGCAGTGACGCTGCGCACGACGCCGTCGACCACCTCGGCCACGAACGGAGCATCGCCGCCGCGCGACATCGCCATGTCCACTCCGGCGCCCAACGGGATCAGTGAGGCGCCAGGTGTCGTCGACGGTGCCGACGACAGCGACGACATCGGCCGCAGCACCCGCTGCCCGATCCAACGATGCAGCACGCCGGCGACGTCGGCTTCCTCGTGAAGGAGGTGATGAGCGCCGACGAACCGGTGGACGTCGGCATGTGGCAGCCGTTGTTCGAAGTCGTGGAGATAGATCTCGCCGAAGACCGGGTCGGACGGCCCCCAGAGCAGCGCGACGGGCACATCGCCGAGGGAGCGGAGCCCGTCGGCGATCTGATCGAGTGCTGCACTCGTCGGGTGTCCGTCCTCGAGCGGGATGTCCGCCACGAAGTCCTCGATCGCCTCCCTGCGGTCTGGGGTCCTGTACGGGGCGAGGTAGGCGTCTCGCACGTCGCGCGGCGGCCGGGGGCGGCACATCTCCAGCGCACCCCGGATGAACGTGGTGGTGGTGACGGTCGCATGGCGCAGCCAACGGGGGTTCCGCACGAGGCGGATCACCCGCGGCGCCAGCGCGTCGGCGGGCTGATGCACTGCGGTGTTCGTCAACACGACACCCGTGAGTGTCGCCGGAGCGTCGGGTGCTGCGAGGTCCGCGGCGCGCCGCCGCAGTGCCCAGCCGAGCGACACGGGTCCGCCCCAGTCGTGTGCGGCGACCACCATCGGGCCCGCCAGCGTCGGGGCGTCATCGACCGAAGCGGCCGAGAGTGCGTCGGTCAGGCGCCACAGATCATCGACTCGGTGGGCGAGCCGTCGCAGCGCACCGGTGCGTTCGCTCCACCCCATGTCCAACTGATCGACGGCGATGACACGGGTCCGTGCCGGAGCGTCGGCGAGGACGGAACGCCACAGGTAGCTCCACGTCGGGTTGCCGTGGACGCACAGCACGGTGAGGTCGACATCGGCCGTCGCCTGCCCGGCGTGGGTGTCGAGGAGGTGCCACTCGACCTCGACCCCACGGTGGTCTTGGGCGCGGACGCGGCGCGACCATGAGGGATCGAGCCCGGGCAGGTCGAGTTCGGGCACCGGTGTGGCACCCACCTGGCTCACCAGGCGACTTCGACGGCTGCGGCGTTCAAGCCGGAACCGATGCCGAGGCACAACACCTGGTCGCCCGGCTGGAGCGTCGCCGCTTCCTTCGCGAGCGTGAACGGCACGGCGGCCGGACCCATGTTCCCGTACTCGGGGAACGTCATGGCGACACGGTCCGGTGGCAGGCCGAGCGTGGCGATCATCGCCTCGGTGTGCACCTTCGACACCTGGTGCAGCACGTAGCGGTCCATGGCACGCCACTGGTCGCCGTCGCCCTGATCCCAGGCGATCTTTGCCAGCTCGGTGCCGGCATCGAGCAGGGCCTTGGTGTCGGTGCGCATGTGCTCGAGCGAACCGACACACAGCTCGTGGTGCTCCGTGGCGGAACGGAAGAGTCCGCGCACGATCCGGTGCGAGCCCGGGTTCTCGCTGTGGCGGCCGATGACGGCAGCGGCCGAGCCCGACCCGAGCGTCAACGAGGCGAAGTTCTCGAAGAGGTCACCGAACGTCGACTCGGGCTGGTTCAGCCGGTTGATCGTGTTCTCGTAGAGCTCACGGGTGCCTTCGCCGTCGACGATCAGGGCGTAGTCGATGAGGTTCGACTCGAGCATCGCTCCGGCGACCTGGACGCCGTTGATGAAGCCGAGGCACGCGTTGCCGAGGTCGAAGTTGATGCAGGTGGACGGCAGGCCGAGGGCCTGGTGCACGGTGACTGCGCTCGACGGTTCGAGACGCTCGCGGCACACCGAGGTGTCGATCAGCAGTCCGATCCGATCGGCGGCGACACCGGCATCGGCCATCGCCTGCTGGCCGGCCTTGGCCGCAGCGTCCATGAAGCTGACGCCTTCGGGCCAGCGTCGACGTTGCTGGATGCCGGCCAGCTGCTCCAGCAGACCCGGACGAGCGTCGGTGCGCTCGTAGAAGTCGGCGAGCTCCTCGTCCACGGAAGCCGACGTGACGACCTCATCGGCATCGCATGCTGCGAGCCCGACGATGGCCACGTCCTCGAATCGAAAGTCGGCGTTCCCGGTCATCTTGCTCCATCGTCGTCGGCACGGGCAGTACGGGACCGTAGCGAACGTGCGACCTCTTCGGTGTGTTCCCCGTGCCGCGGTGGCGGACCGGAGACGCCGACAGGTCGTGCTGACGAACGATACGGGACGGCGGGCACTCTCAGACCGGGATGCACCTCGACGAAGGCATTTCGTCGCCTCGCCCAGTCCGTGTCGGCCAGTTCCGAGACCGTGCGGACCTCACCGGTGGCCAACGTCGTGTCGGCCAACAAGGCCTGGAGCGTCGGATAGTCGGGCACCTGCGCCACCCAGTCGAGGACCATCCGGTCGATCTCGGCACGGTGCTCGAGGCGCACGGCGTGGTGCGTGAAGCGCGGGTCGTCGAGGAGGTCCTCGCGTCCCATCGCCGTCACCCACTTGCGGAAGTGGCTCGCCGGGTTTCCCTGGGTCGTGACGTCGGTGCCGTCGGCGGTGGTGACCACCAGGCACGACGAGCCGCCGTAGTGCGTCTCGCCCTCCTGTCCGGCGAGTTCCGGAGCGGCGAACTCGTTGGCGTACACCGAGGCCTCGATGAGCGAGACGTCGAGGTGGGTACCGACGCCGGTGCGTTCCCGGTCGAACAGTGCGGCGGTGATGGCACCCATGGCCAGCATCCCGGCCTGGATGTCGGCGTGAGAGTGCGGATCAGGTCGCACCGGCGCCCCCGACAGTCTCGAGGACGTCGCGAGCATGCCCGACTCGCCGTGCACGACGGGGGCGAAACAGCGCCGGTCGGCCCATGGTCCGTCCTGCCCGTAGCCGCTGATCGAGCAGTAGACGAGCTCCGGGTGGCGGGCCAGCACCTCGTCGGCACCGAGTCCCCACCGTGACATGACCCCGGGACGGAAGTTCTCGAGCAACACGTCAGCCCGAGCGACCAGCGCGTGAGCGAGTGCGAGGTCGCCCTCGTCGCGCAGGTCGAGCACCACGCCCTGTTTGCCCGCGTTGAGATGCGCGAAGTAGGACCCATGCCCGTCGACGATCGGGTCGGCCGGCCGGGTCATGTCACCCTCGGGCGGCTCGACCTTGACGACCGTCGCACCCTGGTCAGCGAGGAGCCGCCCACACAGTGGCCCGGTCACCACCCGACTGAAGTCTGCGACGACGACGCCGGCCAACGGTCCCGCGGACCGCGAGCTCCTGTCTGACTCCCCCATGCGGCACGCCTCCCCGCGAGCGACTCTCCCCTGGGCGACATCCTCGCGCCACAGTGACGCCGATGCCGCAGCGAGCCAGACCCAGCGAGCGATGCCCCAGTGAGGGAGACCCAGTGAGGGAGACCCAGTGAAGGAGACCCAGCGTCAGCGAGGCTGGGTCGCCGGCGGGACCGGCTGTGTGGGCGACGTGGTGTCGGCGGGCGCGGCTGGCCGGGTGGGCCGGGCCGGCTGCTGCAGTTCGACCGGGCGCCGTGGATCCGGGGCCGGCACCGTCGGAGGGGGCGGGACGCCGGCGGCAGAAGATGTTCCGGCAGACGGTGTCGCGGCCTGTGGTGCTGCCGGATCGGGAGCGACCGGAGCGACCCAGTCGAACCAGGCCGCCGGATCCGCACCGTCGTCGAACGGTCCGGGCACGTGCGGTTCGGGCGCACGCCAACGGCGACGGACGGCGTGCAGCGGTCGCTCGATCAGGCGCTCCATCAGCCAGGCCACGACCAGCGACCCGACGACCGACACGACGAACGCCAACAGGAGCTCCTGCTCGAGACCGGAACCGCGCAGGTCCGTGTCCTCTCGCCAGCCGACACCGGCGATCTCGCGGAACGCGACGATCGTGATCGCGTGCGAAGTCAGGTACAGCGTGTACGAGACCTTGCCGAGCCAGCGCATGAGCCGTGTCTCGAACAGACGGTGGGCGATCAGCTTCGGGTTCGACACGACCAGCCAGAACACGCCCATCAGCAGGACGGGCTGCAGGGTGAAGCGGACGGTGCCCTTGTACCAGTCGCCCTGGGGCAGGATCGTCGCCGCGAGCGCCACCACGACGACGGCGAGCAGCACCTCGTCGAATCGGGTCCGCCGGCTGGTGCGCTCGACCGGGTTGAAGGCGAGGGCCAGCACACAGCCCCACAGGATCGAGTCGATGCGGAAGTCGGTCCGGTAGGCGAGCTCGAAGAACGTTGCCTCGTCGACGATGCTGCCGGCGTACGCCAGCCGCCATGCGAGCACGATGCCGGCGATGACGACCAGCACCGCGGCCGTGCGCTTCGGCCCGATGCGGCGATACAGCAGGGCGAACAGCAGCGGATACAGCAGGTAGAAGTGCTCTTCGACGGCGAGCGACCACGTGACCTCGGTGCCGTCGAGGATCGCCTCGCCGCCGCCGGCGACGTAGTAGTTCGCGAAGTGCAGCAGCTGGCTCCACGTGCCCGCGAGGCCATGTGGCGCGTCGATGACACCGACCAGGTGCAACAGGAGACCGACGCCGAGCGCCACGTACAAGGGCGGCAGGATCCGCAGCGCACGCCGCACCATGAACGCCTTGAAGTCGACGCGTCCGCTGCGCTCGCGCTCACGGATGAGCAGTGTCGTGATCAGGTAGCCGGAGAGGACGAAGAAGAT
>JAHDHM010000377.1:996-3647 GCA_020631315.1 Acidimicrobiales bacterium | reverse complement strand
ACCACGACGACGACGACGACCACCACGACCGTGCCGGCCGCCTTCTGCGGACCGCATCGGGTGACGGTGGACTTCAACGCCGGCCAGCGCCCCACCACCGGCAGCGACGTGATCCTCGGTACCCCCGGCAACGACTTCATCTCTGCCGGCGCCGGCGACGACATCATCTGCGCCGGGGGCGGTGACGACATCGTTCGCGGCGGTGACGGCATGGACCGCATCTACGGACAGGACGGCGACGACATCCTGCACGGCGACGACGGCCGGGACCGGGTCTTCGGCGGCGCCGGCCACGACGAGCTCCACGGCGGGGAAAGCCGCGACGTACTCGACGGCAACCGCGGACGGGACACCCTCTTCGGCGAAGGCGGACGTGACCGCATGAACGGTTCGGGCGGCGACGACTCGCTGTCGGGAGGCGGCGGAAACGACCGACTGAGCGGCGGAAACGGCACCGACCGGGCCTTCGGCGGCATCGGCACCGACCGGTGCATCAGCACCGAGCAGGCCAACGGCTGCGAGGGCTGAGCGCAACAATCCGGCAGACCGGCCCCCGTTGCCGCCCATCGATCGGCGATGATGGCGGGATGCGTCGCCACCTGATCGTTCTTCTCGCCGCCTTCTCGCTGCTCGCCGCCGCTTGCTCCGGCAGCGACGCTGAATCGGTCGACGCCGCAGAGGGGTCGACCGCTGCCGCGCCCGAAACCACGGCGGCTCCCGAGACGACCGCCGCACCGACCACCGAAGCAGAGACGACCACCACCGAGGCGACGACCACGACCGAGGCGGCGCTCCCCGACCTCGAACTCATCGATCCCGGCCCGTATTCGGTCGGGGTGGTCACCATCGAGATCGCCAACGAGGCGAACGAACGGCCGCTGACGGTCGACGTGTGGATGCCGCTCGTCGACGGCACCACCGGCGAGCCGCACGAGTACACCCTGTTGGCCGGCAGCTACTACCCCTCCCCCGACGCCATCAGCGCCACACCCGATGCCCTCTCCCCCGACGGCCCCTTCCCACTCGTGCTCTACTCCCATGGCAGCGGCGGTCTGCGCTACATCCACTCGAGCTACACGGAGGCCATCGCGAGCCACGGCTACGTGGTCGTTGCGCCGGACCACACCGGCAACACGGCGGTCGACGCAATTGCCGGCGCAGGAACCGAGGCTGAACTCACTGCGTGGAACCGCGTGAACGATGCCATCGCGGTGCTCGATGCGATGACCGACCCCGACGACCCGGTGACGGCGCCGTTCCAGGTGGCGATCGATCCCGAGCGGATCGCAGTGACCGGCCACAGCTTCGGTGGGTTCACCGCCCACGCGATCGCGTCCGGCTTCACCAGCTCGTTCGGCACCGTCGAGGCAGATGCACGAGTCGACGCCATCATCTCGCTGGCGCCATTCACCCGACCGATCCTGAGCGACGATCAGCTCGCGTCCATCGCCGTGCCGAATCTGCTGATCGGCGGCTCCGACGACATCACGACGCCGATCGATCCGAACGTCGACGATCCGTGGGACCTGGGGGCGAGCGAGCAGGCGGCGCGAGTCGAACTCATCGGAGCGGAACACGAGTCGTTCACCGACGTCTGCAACATGGTGGCCAAGCTGCCCGAGATCGAAACCGTGGCGCCGTTCGTCGTCGAAGCGCTCGAAGCTCGCACGGAGGCGGGCTGCGACCCGGACGACCTGGCGATCGAGCGGGTCGAAGACCTCACGCAGACCTTCGCGGTGTCGTTCCTCGACGCCGTCTTCAAGGGCGGGGCAATGATCGACGACGACGCGGTCATGCTGCCCGACGACGCCGTCTACGACGACCGGGGATTCTGACCCAATTCACCCCGACCTCCGGGGGCCGAGACCTAACGTTGTCGCCGTGCGCTCCGATTCGGAGCTGTACCCGCCAACCCGAGGATCCCCCATGCACGAGCGAGCCGGACAGATCGCGCAGCCCGAGGACCTGGTCGACATCGATCAGTTGTTGAGCGCGTACCACGACATCACTCCCGACCCCGAGAACATCGACCAGCAGGTTGCGTTCGGGACGTCGGGCCATCGCGGGTCGTCGCTCGATGGCGCGTTCAACGACGCCCACATCGCCGCGACCACGCAGGCGATCGTCGACTACCGCTCGTCGCAGGGCATCGCCGGGCCACTCTTCCTGGGGAAGGACACGCACGGCCTGTCCGAGCCGGCCTGGGTGACGGCGCTCGAGGTCCTCGCGGCCAACGGCGTCACGACGATGGTCGACGCGGCGGGCCGGTTCACGCCGACGCCGGCAATCAGCCATTCGATCCTCGGCCACAACGCCGGCATGGCCGCCGACGCCGGCACCCGTGCCGACGGCATCGTGATCACGCCCTCGCACAACCCCCCTCGCGATGGAGGCTTCAAGTACAACCCGCCGCATGGCGGCCCGGCGGACACCGACGCCACTGGCTGGATTGCCGACCGCGCCAACGAACTGATGCGGGCCGGCAACTCCGGTGTCCGTCGGATCGGAATCGACGCGGCCCGTGCCGCCGACACGACCCATGCCCACGACTTCATGGGCGCGTACGTGGCCGACCTTCCGAACATCGTGAACCTCGACGCCATCCGCGCCGCGGGCGTCCGCATCGGTGCCGACCCGCTGGGAGGCGCGGC
>JAHDHM010000377.1:0-986 GCA_020631315.1 Acidimicrobiales bacterium | reverse complement strand
GACCTGGCGGTTCATGACCCTCGATTGGGACGGCAAGATCCGCATGGACTGCTCGTCCCCGAATGCAATGGCGTCGCTGGTCGCCGCTCGAGCGAACTACGACATCGCGACCGGGAACGACGCCGACGCCGACCGCCACGGCATCGTCACCCCCGACCAGGGTCTGATGAACCCGAACCACTTCCTCGCCGTGGCGATCAACCACCTCTTCGCAAACCGTCCCGGCTGGGCGGGCAACACCGCCATCGGCAAGACGTTGGTGTCGTCCTCCATGATCGACCGCGTGGCCGCCGACCTCGGGCGCACCCTGATCGAGGTTCCCGTCGGCTTCAAGTGGTTCGTCCCCGGTCTCATCGACGGCTCGGTCGGCTTCGGCGGCGAGGAGTCCGCCGGCGCTTCCTTCCTCCGCCACGACGGCACGGTGTGGAGCACCGACAAGGACGGCCTCATCCTCTGCCTGCTCGCCGCCGAGATCCAGGCGGTCACCGGGTCGAGCCCGAGCGAACAGTACGCCCGACTCACCGACGTTCACGGCGAACCCGCCTACCAGCGGATCGACGCGCCCGCGAACCGGGAGCAGAAGGCGAAGCTCAAGGCACTCACGCCGGACCAGGTGTCGGCGGCCGAGGTCGCAGGCGAGCCGATCACCGCCATCCTGACCAATGCACCCGGCAACGACGCAGCGATCGGCGGCTTGAAGGTGCAGACCGAGAACGCCTGGTTTGCGGCTCGCCCGTCGGGCACCGAGGACGTCTACAAGATCTATGCCGAGAGCTTCCTTGGCCCCGACCACCTGACCACGGTGCAGGCGGAAGCAAAGCAGCTCGTCGACGACGTTCTTCGCTGATCCCTCGAATTCGGCGAAATCTCACCCAGTCGGACGAATTTCATGGCGCTCGATTCGCGCCGCGCGAACACGCTGAAACAGCCAATTCCTCTTTAGCGCGACTTCTTGACGACGAGTAGCGTCCTCCGTCGGACGGATA
>JAHDHM010000376.1 GCA_020631315.1 Acidimicrobiales bacterium | reverse complement strand
CGCGCTCGCTTTCATCGACGCTCTCATCGAGGACTACGGCGACGAGTGGGTCACCAAGGCGATGTACCACTACCGCTGGGCCTACCAGGACGACATCGCGAAGGCCGGCAACCTGCTCCCCATCGGTCGGAACCTGCAGATGGGCAGCGACCAGGCCCAGCAGATGTACGACTTCATCACGAACCGTCAGATCGGTCGCCGCGAGCTGGTCGGCTCGACCGAGCTCAACACACCGTTGATCGAGGGCTCCTACGAGCGACTGCTCGATCTGTTCGCCGAGCTCCTGGCCGGACAGGACTTCTGGCTGGGCGACCGGCCGGGGCGTGGCGACTTCGGCCTCTTCGGTCAGCTCACCCAGCTGGCCAAGTGGGATCCGACACCGATGGCGCTCACCGCCACCCGATCCCCGAAGGTGATCCACTGGGTCGACCGACTCGACGACTCGTCGTGGCTGCCTGTCGACGGCGACGAGGGATGGAACGACATCGAATCGCTGCCCGCGGCGACGACCAAACTGCTGCACGAGATCGGCGCCACCTACGCACCGTTCATGGTCGCCAACGCAGCGGCCACGGCCGCTGGCGCGAACGACGTCGTGTGCGAGCTCACCGGTGGCACCTACCGCCAGGCGCCGTTCAAGTACCAGGCCAAGTGCCTGGAGTGGCTCCGCGCCGACCACGCGGCGCTGAGCGACGCCGACCGCGAACGGGTCGACGCCGCCCTCGCCGGAACGGGCTGTGAGGTCCTCTTCGCCTGATCAGACGGTGATGGGGCCCGACCAGGCGCCGTAGCCGCCGGCGAGTTCGGTGACGTCGTCGAACCCTGCACTGCGCAGGACACTGGCGGCCACCGACGAGCGGTAGCCGCCGGCGCAGAACACCACAGTGGGTTCGCTCGGGTCGAGCTCGCCGAGACGATCGGTCAGCTGCTGCAGCGGGATGAGCGTGGCATCGTCGAGCGTGCCGTTCTCGACCTCGCCCGGCCCGCGCACGTCGAGAAGGACGACGCCCTCAGGGATCTGGTCGGCGCCGGCGACGAGACGGTCGGCGGTGGCAGCGCCGGCATCCGGCGCAGTTCAGCCGATCACCCGGTCGAACCCGATCCGAGCGAGCCGGTTCCGCGCTTCGATCTCACGACCGGCATCCGTCACGACGATGAGGTCGACGTCGTGGGGAACGACTGCACCCGCGGTCTCGGCGAACCGGCCGTCGATGCCGACGTTGACGGAACCCGCGAGGTGACCGGCGACGAACGCGTCCGGCATACGTGCGTCGACCACGACGGCGCCGTGCGCGACCGCCGAGGCGACCTCGTCGAACGACAGCTCGGTCAGCGGTGCGTCGTCGTCGAGCAGGTCGCGCAGTTCGCGATTCCGCTGGGCGTCGTAGGCGAAGTACTTCGGCGCCGGTGGCTGACCCTCGGTGAGCATCGCGATGAACGCCTCGCGATCGCCGGCGAGGATGGCCCGGTTGGTGGCCCGCTGCTCGCCGATCGTCGACGACGTCGCGCTCGACAGCGACTTGCCGCAGGCTGAACCGGCACCGTGACCGGGGAACACCTTGGTGTCGTCGGGCAACGTGAGCAGCTGCTCGTGAAGGCTGTCGTACAGCTTCCCGGCGAGTTCTTCTCGTGTGAAGCCGACCGACACCAGCAGGTCGGGGCGGCCGACGTCGCCGATGAACATCGTGTCGCCGGTCAGCACGCCATAGGGCGCTTCGTCACCGGCGTGCTCCCAGATCACGACGCACAGAGACTCGGGGGTGTGGCCCGGGGTGTGACGGATCTCGAGCTCGACCTCGCCGAGCGAGATGCGCTCGCCGTGCTGGAGGGCACGCGAGTCGAACTCGGTGTCGGCGACCGACGAGTAGGCGATCTGTGCGCCGGTGGCGGCGGCGGTCTCGAGGTGACCGGACAGGAAGTCGGCGTGGAAGTGGGTCTCGATCACGAGCTCGATGGTGAGGCCCGCGGCCTCGGCGTCGGCCACGTACTCGCTGACGTCGCGACGGGGATCGACGAGCACGGCACGCCCCGTGGTCTCGTCACCGACCAGGTGCGACGCCTGAGACAGGCAGTCGAGGTAGTACTGCGCGAAGTGCATCGGAAGCTCCTCTCGAAATGTCCGTACAATTGAAGATAGCGGATTCTGCCGAGAAGTGCTCGGGAACGCTCGGCACACCTCTGGGGTTGCACCTGACATGAACCTGCGATCGCTCTTCCATCGCACGACTCCGGCGCCGCAACCGATCGAGGTCGGCATCGTCGGTTGGGGCCGCGAGCTCGATGACGCGCTGGCCGACTCCGAGACGACGGGCAAGCCCGTGTTCGCACTCTTCCAGGAGGTCCCGGGGTGCGCCGGTTGTCGCCAGTTCGGCGCTGATGTGTTGTCCAACCCGGTGATCGTCGACGCAATCGAAGAGGCCTTCGTCCCGCTGCTCATCCACAACAACCAGCAAGGTCGCGACGCGGAGATCCTCGCTCGCTATGGCGAGCCCGCCTGGAACTACCAGGTGGTCCGGTTCCTCGACGCCGACGGTCAGGACGTGATCCCTCGCCGCGACCGCGTCTGGGAGGCCGGCCCGCTCGCGGCGCGCATGATCGAGACACTCGAGCGATCCGACCGCCCGGTCCCTGCGTACCTCCGCCTGCTCGAACAGGAGCACAGCGACCGACTGCAGACGATCCACTTCGCCCAACCGTGCTTCTGGGTGGGTGAAGCCGTGCTCGGTCAGCTGGACGGCGTCGTCACCACGGAGGCTGCGTTCCTGGACGGGCACGAGGTCACGACGGTGCGTTTCGACCCCGACGTGGTCGACGCGTCGAGTCTCGTTCGGCAGGCGATCGACGGCGACGTCGCACATCGCGTCTACGCCGAGCCGAGCATCCGCGCCGAGCTCGAGCTGGCCGCGCTGACCGTCACGGCGGCGAACTTGGCGGACCGGCGCGTCGCGCCGGATCGCGACCAGAAGCGCCAGCTCGCCGGAGTGCGCGGACTCGGCAGGCTGAGCCCAGCACAGCTGACGAAACTCAACGCTCTGCTCCGTTCAGACCCGGACGCCGCACGGCGACACCTGCCACCGCAATCCCGCGACGTCGTCTGAACGAACACACCGGGCGGAAAGCCTGGGGCCGAACCCGACCCTCCGGCGACAATGAGGCCATGACGTTGCCCTTCGCCCGGGTGTCCCGGCGAACCCAGATCGCCCGGATGCGGCGCGCCGGTCGCGCCGCGCTCGACGGCTACGGCATCACCGACCCCACGCTGCGCGTGATCCAACACGACTTCAACTCGACGTTCCGCGTCGACGCCGACGGCGAACGGCACGCGCTGCGCATCAGCATGAACAGCGGGCGCGCAGCGGACGAGGTCGCGGCCGAACTCGCCTGGATCAGCGCACTCACCTCCGACACCGACCTGACCGTCGCCCAGCCGGTGCAACCGGCCGACCCCGACCGGTCGGTGGTCACGACGCGGGTCGACGGCCTCGACGGAGACCGACCCGCGGCGCTGTTCCGCTGGCTGGACGGCGCCGACATCGGCGACCGGATCGACGAACGAGCCGCCAGGCAGATCGGCCGCACCGCAGCCGTGCTCCACGAGCACACCCGAACCTGGTCGCCGCCGCAGGGCATCACGTTCCGTGACATGGGTGGCGTGCTGATGG
>JAHDHM010000375.1:412-3688 GCA_020631315.1 Acidimicrobiales bacterium | reverse complement strand
TCAGCGTCCACGGCAAGCGTTGCCGTGTCCTCGTCAACCGCAAGCACGATCGCCGGCGGCCGAAGCGCCCGATGGCCGGAGCCGTCCGGACCGAAGGGGTCCTCGACGACGATGAGGTCCACGACGTCGCCGACCCGGAGCAGCGGCGTGGCCGCGTCGATGGGGAACCCCACGGCCCGATGACCGTCGGGGAGCACGCGTTCCTGCTCGCGCGTCGACGCGAGCGCCCGCCTCGTCACCACCTCTCCAGCGACCAACGGCGCCACGACCCGGTCTTGCGACGGTGGTTGTGTCAACGCGTCCGCCGGCACCAGAGCGACCGGACGCGAGGCCACCTCGAACCCGACACTGGCCCAGCTGGCACCGACCGGAACATCGTCGGTGACGACGACCACCTGCACCGTGTCGCCCCACTGCTGGCGGGCGACCTGGGCCGAGCGCCGTGCCGACGCGACCGACACGGCGATCGTGACCACGAGCAACCCGCCGAGCACGCGTCGCAGAAGTCGGTGCCGAACGGCGAGTGATCGCAATCGGGCCAGGCGAAGCCGCACGGGAAACGGCAGGCCCCGACGAACGCCGTGCCGGCCAGAACGACGCCGCTGCGTACGCACGCGGGGCATGGCCAGCGGGCCACGGGAAACGAAAACACCTCGAGAGCGCATGATGCGCAGACCCTTTGTTGTTGCAGACGCAGGGGAAGTGTCTCGAGGGGGACCCTAGTCGGCGAGCCGGCGCCGATGCGCAGGAAATGTCAGCGACGGAATCGGGCCAGCTCCCACGGGTAGTGGGGGTGCCCGTGGAGGTTGGTGTCGTCGACATCGAAGACCCGGGCGAGAGCCGCCGCTTCCCAGGCCCAGTATCCGATGTAGTCGGTGCCGGCGAGGTGCGTGTCGAACCACCAGGCCCGGCGTTCGCCACCGTGCAGGTCGTACCACTCGTCCTCGACGTAGCGGACGAGCCGATCCCGAGCCGCACCGGGTCGACCGCCGACCACATGCTCGATCATTTCGACGAGTGGCGCGTGCCATTCCGGGAGCTGCAGCGTGCGCGACCGATGTGCGCTCGGCGCGAGGCGAGCCAGGCACAGGTCGGCGATCATGTCGTCCAACCCGTCCCGCTCGCGGAGCAGGCCAAGAGCAGCTGCGGCGTCGGCATCATCGAAGAGGGTGGCCAGTGCGCACAGCTGGATCGCTTCTTCGGCTGGCTTGTCGAAGCCATGTGTGAGGAGTGCGGACCGACCCCGAATGAGGCTGGTGTAGGCCGGCGCCAACAGTTCGATCGGTTCCCCGAGCGAGTAGCGGGCGAAAAATGATCGCAGCTCGGACTTCCACACGTGGATCTGCACCTGGGGCACACGACGGGTCGCATGGCGGCCCGGCCCGGCCAGCCCGCTCAGACGGGCCCGAGTCTCGGCTTCCACCGCGATGAGATTGACGAAGTAGCCCTGCGGCCGGTGGTTGTCCCGGACCTCCCACCGCGCGTCGGGTTGATAGTCGGTCCACGACCGAGCGTCTCCATCCCAGGAATCCGAACTTCCGAACAACCGCTGCATCGCCATGCAACCACTGTACGTGGTCGTTCAACCACCGTCGAACGCACAAGGTCGTGCTCAAGGAATCGGTCGAATGAGCCGAAGAGCCCTCCCGCCACGGCGGCTCGCATGACACCCTCGGGACATGGACTCCCTCACGACGCCGGACCTCCGCCACCTCACCGCAGCCGCCATCGCCCGCGGCGATCACGCCATCGCCGCAGACATGATCGCGTCGATGATCGCCCAAAACCCGAACGACCCCCAGGCCCATCAGCAGTGGGCCCGACTTCTGAACGCCAAGGGGGAACGCACGAACGCCGTCGAAGCGATGCGGCAGGCCGCCGACCTCGCACCGCTCAACGCATCGATGCGGGTCGAGCTCGCACAGATGCTGATGGAGCGCACCGGTGGCGAGGGCGCACACTTTCGTGATGCCACCTGGGTCGAGGCCCGTGTCGAGGCACGTCGTGCGCTCGACATCCAACCCGATCACCCCGGGGCAGCACGCCTGATCGAAACCATCGAGGAACAGCGCCTCGTCGACTCGCTTGCAACCGTCGACCGGACACCCCGGGCGATGCTGGCCCGCACCACCCCGGCACGACAGTTCACGATGCCGAACACCACCGCTCGCATGGCCAGCCGGTACGCCATCGTCTGGGCACTGCTGGTCCTCGGCGCCTTCGGTCTGTTGTTGATGCGAGTCGCCGGCTAGCCAACGGGCCCGGCGAACACCGACGGCCGACGCTCAGATCACGTCTGCGGCGAGCAGCACGAACGCGAGCACGCCGACGGCAACGCGGTACCAGCCGAAGATCTCGAAGCCCTTTTCGTTGAGCCAGGTGACCATCCACTTGACTGCGGCCATGGCGGAGACGAACGCAACGAACAGGCCGATCAGCGGTGTCGTCCAACCGAACGTGTCGATCAGCTGGTCGCCGCCCTGGAGCCCCTCGTAGGCCGTCGCGGCAGACAGGGTGATGAGCCCGAGAAGAAAGCTGTACTCGACCGCGGCGCGCAGCGACAGCCCCACGAGCACGGCCGCGATGATCGTGATCATCGAACGGCTCACGCCCGGCCACATGGCGATGGCCTGCATCACGCCGATGATCGCAGCCTGACGCGTCGTGATCGTGGCGAGCTCTGCGCCCGCCTTGTCGAACCAACCGCGTCGGGACAACACGAGAATGACGAGGCCACCGGCGATCCATGCGGCCGCAATCGGCCCGACACCGAAGAGCTGTGCCTTGATCGTGTCCTCGGCCGGCAGCGCAATGGCCACCGTGATCGCAAACGAGATGATCACGGCGATGAGAATGCGTCGACCGTCGGCATCGCGTCCGAGGAGTCCATCGAGCATCTGACGGAGCCGACCCCAATACAGGAAGACGACGGCGATGATCGCTCCCAGCTGGATACAGATGGCGTAGGTCTCGATCGCCTCTTCGACCGCTGCCGACTCATCGAGACCGAGCAGCGTGTTCGTGACGAGCAGGTGCCCGGTTGACGAGACGGGCAGGTACTCGGTGAGCCCCTCGACCAGTCCGAGGATGATGGCCTCGAGCACGGAGAGCTCCGAGCCGTCCGTTCCCTGGAATGCCGCGCCTGCGGGGGTGGCCCACAGGAGCGTGATGACGGCAGCGACGAGCGCAACTGGCCGGGCGCGCCGCATCGGGGGGAGAGAAAGCATGTTCACAGTGTTCCTTCGGCTTCCGAACGAGGACGTAAAGGTCAGGCGC
>JAHDHM010000375.1:0-331 GCA_020631315.1 Acidimicrobiales bacterium | reverse complement strand
AGCATCTTCTGCAAGGTGGACGCGATCGTGGCTTCCCGAACCGGCTCGGCCAGCGCGCCGTTGCGGATCATCAGCCCCTCCGCACCCACGGAGAAATCGCCCGAGATGCCGTTGACGCCGGAGTGGAGCCCGCTCATCGAGGTGACCAGCAGGCCGTTGTCCACCGAGGCGATGATGTCCTCCAGCGAGCCCTCTCCCGGAGACATGACGATGGCGTGGGCGCCGACGCCGGGCGAGGACCGGTAGCCGCGAACGGCATTGGCGGTCGTTCCCTCGCCGGAACGACGGCCCGTGTACGTGTTGTGCTGGAACCCGCCGAGCACGCCGCCCG
>JAHDHM010000374.1 GCA_020631315.1 Acidimicrobiales bacterium | reverse complement strand
CCGGCGAGTCGGCTCAGAGCGTCGCGTCGAACCACCCGACGACGACCCTGGCCAGCTCGTCGGCCGCCTCGCGCTGGGCGATCATGTGGTCGGTGCCGAGCAGCGGTACGAACGCCTTCGGCTGGCGAGCGGCCGCGAAGATCGCCTCACCTTCGGTGACCGGGACGATGGTGTCGTCGACCGGGTGCACCACGAGCAGGGGTCGGCTGAGTTCGGCGATGGCCGTCGTCGAGTCGTGTCGGTCGAGGTCGGCGACGAAGTCGTGACCGATCTCGAACGGACGGCCACCGATGCTCACGGCGACACGATCGTCGGCCACCTCGACGGCGTCGGACAGCAGATGACGTACGTGCCCCGGGGTCGACGGTGCGGCGACGGTCACGATGCTGCGGACAGTCTTGAGATCGGTCGCCACCATCAACGCAGCGGCGCCGCCGAGGCTGTGGCCGAGCAGGCCGCACGGCCCGACGCCACGTTGGATGAGCGCCAACGCTGCACGGCGGAGGTCGGCGAGGTTGGTGCTGACGGTGGTCGCAGCGAAGTCGCCCTCACTGCCCCCGAGACCGGTGAAGTCGAAGCGCATGGTCGCGTAGCCGGCTTCGACCAGGGCCCGCGACAGCCTGGTCTGGGTGTGCACGTCCTTCGTGCAGGTGAAGCAGTGCGCCATGAGCACGGCACCCTTGGCCCGCTCATCGGGCAGGTCCAGACGCCCGGACAAGGTGGTGCCGGACGAGCCGACGAAGTCGAAGACCTCTCTGCGCATGGGCCCGAACGGTACCGTCGGATTCGTGGGAGCGACGGCGCTGGACATCCTGGACGGCCTCGGCCGACGCTGGAGCCCACGCATCCTCTGGGAGCTGCGTGGCGGGGCGATCGGCTTCAACGAACTCCGCGTCCGCTGCGCGTCGATGTCGTCCTCGGTCCTCGCTACACGACTGCGCGACCTGAGCGAGCTCGAGCTGATCCGTTCCGACGAGTTCGAGCAGTGGGAGCTGACCCGTACCGGGGAGCGGCTCGCGGATGCGCTCGGCCACGCGCTCGACGCCTGACACTGCCGTGAACCGAGACGCCGCGGTGAGCCGAGACGCTGCCTCCGGCGGGATCTGATCGTGGGCGACCTCACAGCGCAGGACCTCACCGCGCGAGACCTCACCGCGCGGGACCTCATTGTCATGGTCGACTGGAGCGCCGCGGCGTCGCCCGTGCGCGGTGTCGACAGCATCTGGGTCGCGGCGGGCCGATCGTCGAACGACCTCGCCGTCGAGAACGTGGCCACCCGCGCAGCAGCCGTCGACCTGCTCGCCGACCTGTGCAGCGGTGACGAGCGAGTGCTCATCGGCCTCGACGTGAGCCTCGGCGCACCCGTTGGCTTGGCGCGGAGCCTCGGACACGACGGGGCCGAGCACGATCGCTGGCGGACGGTCTGGCAGCACGTACGCGACGAAGTGCACGATCACGACGACAACTCGAACGACCGCTTCGCCGCTGCTGCTCGGCTCAACCGGCGGATCGGTGCTCCGACCGGGCCGTTCTGGGGCGTGCCACGGGGCCAGCGACTCGAGTCGCTCGAGCCGACCTCCCCCGGGTGGCCCGTCGAAGCCCCCGTCGCGACATTCGACGAGTACCGCATCGTCGAACGACGGTTGCTGGCCGAGGGGCTGCGACCGCAGTCGACGTGGAAGCTCGCGTATCAGGCGTCGGTCGGCAGCCAGTTCCTGACCGCGATCGGCCGGCTGACCGAGCTCGGCGAACGGGTCGACGGCGGTGTCGCGATCTGGCCGTTCGAGGACCATCACGACGCCCGCGTCGTCGTCGCCGAGGTCTGGCCGGGACGCCACTCCTGGGAGCCCGGGCCAGGACCGAGAGACCGGGATCAGGTCGTCGGCGTCGCGGCCGAGCTCCTGGCGCACCGCGACGACGGCTCACTCGAGTCGATGCTCGACGAGCGTGCTGCGCTCCCGGCGGACGCCCGCCACGAGGAGGGCTGGATCCTCGGTGTGGCAGCGGAGGGCTGGATCCTCGGTGTGGCAGCGGAGGGCTGGATCCTCGGTGTGGCAGCGGAGGGCGCGAAGCCGCCGAACGCCTGAGCGCAGCAGATCACGCGCTGCGTCAGCTGCCGGTCTGGAACGGCCACCGACGGGTCGGCCCCGGATCCGGATCGGGCGGCCCGACCTCGGGAATCGGGAACGTCAACACCGGCACCGACAGCTGCCGAGCGATCCGCTCGGACGGCATCAAGGCCAAACGGGACGACGGACCGAGTGGCCGCTGACCGAACAACACGACCAGATCGGCACCCGACGAGGCCTGACCCCGGACGACCGCGCCGGTGAAGGACTCGGCGGTCAAGGGCAGGAAGGTGAACTCGCAGCCGGCGGTCTCCGTCAGACGCTCGACGGCGGCGACGTGTTCGTCGTCCTCTTCGCCCGGCATCAGCAGGGTCACGTGCGCATGCCAGCGGGTGGTGGCGGTCACCAACCACTCCGGCACGTCGGTCGAGTTGGCCGACGCGATCAGGACCTTGGCCGGCACGTCGTCGAAGTCGAACATCGTCAGCGAGGTCGCATCGGCGTCCGCGCTCTTCTTGTCCGCGCCCAGGTTGCGGGCGACCAGGATCGGCCCGACGAGCTCGAACAGCACGACGGCGCCGAGCACGACGGTGGCTGCGTCGACGCCTTGCGGCTGGATCGACTCCGACGCCAGGACCGACAAACCGACCGCGACGCCCGCCTGTGGGGTCAGGTCGACACCGAGCTGGATGGACTTGCGGAAGCCGAGCCCGGCAAGCGGGCCGCCGGCCGCCGCTCCCAGGATCTTCGCGATGACCCGCACCACGATGTAGGCGACGCCGATCAGGCCGACCTCGGGCACGTCGGACAGGTGGATGGACGCGCCGGCGAGCGCGAAGAACAGCAGGTACAGCGGCTGTTCGATCGACTTGATGGTCCGGAACAGTCGTTGCGTGAACGCCTGTGGCGAGACGGACGAGGCGGTCGCTCCGGCGATGAGTGCGGCCAACGGCAGCGAGATGTCGATCTGCTCCGAGACCGCCCAGCCCAGCAACAGATGCACACCGACGAACAGCAGCAACTCGCCCGAGGTCTCGATCTGGTAGCCGAGCCGGGCGATGAACAGCCCGCCGAGGACGCCGAGCACGGCGCCGCCGACACCCAGCTCGATGAAGTCGATGACCGCGGCGGACACGGATGCGTCCTCGTCCGCGAGCAGAGTGGCGACGGGCAACACGGCGGCGAAGGTCGTGGCCGTGAGCGCATCGGACACGGCATGGGTCGACACCAGGCCACGGGCGTACTGGTCGTTGGCTCGAGTCGATGCGACGACGTGCGCGATCGTCAGCGGCGCACCAGCACCGGCCAACGCGGCCAACAGCAGCGACACCGACCGATCGGCACCCGCCCACTGCGTGGCGAAGTAGACGAGCACGAACGACAGGACGTACTGGGCGACGCCGGCGGTCACCGACCAGCGGGCGGCGCGCAGGGCGCGCGCCGACGCCCGCTCGCCGATCACGAACATCAGCACCGCGAGGGCGATCTCCGTGACCGGCTCGAGCCGGATCAGATCGGTCTTGTCGATGAGTCCGAAGCCCTCGGGGCCGAGCACGGCACCGACGAGCAGGAAGCCGACGAGCTCAGGGACGTTGCGTCGGGCGAGGACGCGACTGGCC
>JAHDHM010000373.1 GCA_020631315.1 Acidimicrobiales bacterium | reverse complement strand
GACGAAGTGGACCGAGGTGTCGGCCCAGATCACCGACGCCGACTGGGAGAAGCCCACCACCTGTGACGGTTGGACCGTCCGTGATTTGGTCGACCACGCGATGCATTGGCAGGCGATGGGCGGGAGCGTTCTGGGTGCCGGAACCGAGCCCGGACAGGATTGGGCCACGATTCAGCCGGCGCTCGCCGCCGCCTTCACCGACCCCAGCAACCTCGAAGGCACCGCCGAGGCCTTCGGCGGAATGCCCAAGCAGGGAGTTGCCGGCCTTGTCATCGGTGACCTGCTCGTCCACTCGTGGGACCTCGCCCGCTCGATCGGTGCCGACGACACGCTCCCGGCCGAGGCGGTCCAGTCGACGCTGATGGGCCTCCAGCGCCTGCCGGACGAGATGCTTCGGGGCGAGAACATGTTCGGGCCGGCCATCGAGGTCGCCGACGACGCCAGCGACCAGGACAAGCTGATCGGCTTCGTCGGCCGTCAGCCCTAACCATCCGGGCGGGGGTTCTGCGAACCCTCTCACCCGACGACTTCATAACCGCACGCTGCTCGCTGGACGCGACTGACGAGGCCGGCGCGGCCATGCTGCCGGGCCACAATTGCCGCGGCGTCGTGTTGAGCTGAGGCGAACCACCGCGCTTGCGGGTTGGACGATCGTTCAGTCAGGATGACGCAACGAAAGGACACCATCCGTGCGACGCATGTATGACTTCGGCCGAGCGCCGGCACAACGCAACTACACCGTCCGGGACCTCCAGAACCTGAAGGGCTCGGGTACGACGCTCAGCATGAGCAATCCGGCCAACGAAGCCGAACTCCGAGCGTGCCTCGACGCCGGAATCGATCTCCTCGTCGTCTGGGACGAGCAACTCGACGAGTGTCGCCGCATCTCTCCGACGACCTTCATGGGCATCGGCAGCACCTGGAAACAGTTCGGTACGTCCGATGAGATCCTGGCGCACGCCGTCGACCTCATGGGGCGGGGCGGCGACATGTACTACACGATCCGCTCGTACGAAGTCATCGAGAAGCTCGCGAACGAGGGCATTCCGGTGCAGAGCCACATCGGTCTGATTCCGACGTTCAGCCACCATGCGGGCGGCCTGCGCGCCTACGGGCGAACGGCCGACGAGGCGATGGAGATCTGGCAGACGATTCGTCGTCTCGAGGATGCAGGGTGCTTCGCCGTCGAGGTCGAGTGCATCGCCGAGGAGTTCCTCACGGCCGTCAACGACAAGACGTCGCTTGTGACCTTCTCCCTCGGATCCGGTCGAGGCGGCGACGCCGTCTTCTCGTTCGTCGCCGACGTGTGCGGCGAGCCGAGCGAGGAAGCCACGCCACCGAAACATGCCCACGCGTTCGGCAACGTGGGTCGTCTGCACGAGCAGATCCACACCGAGCGGGTCGAGGCGCTGACCGCGTTCCACGAGGAGACCGCCGCCGGCAACTTCCCCTACGACGCCACCAACATCGCGATGTTGGACGGCGAACACGAGAAGTTCCTCGACGCGCTCGATCGGGTGACCTGAACGTGGTTTTGGTCGTGGACGAAATCTCCGCCGACGAGGTGGAGGCCTTCGAGCGGGACGGGGTCGTGTGCCTCCGGTCGGTCTTCGAGCCCGATTGGATCGAGCTGCTGTCCGCCGGTCTCGACGCACACCTCGAGCAGCCGACGGCGAGGGCGCGGGTCTGGGACCGCGACGCCGACGGCCGCACGATGTTCTGGGACAGCATGGCGTGGAGGGGAGTCGAGCAGTACGAACGGTTCGTGCGGGCATCGCCCGCCGCAGCCCTGGCCGGTCGCATGTTGGGTTCACAACAGATCAACTTCTTCTTCGACGCGGTCTTCGTGCGCAGTGCCGGCTCCCAGTTCGAGACGCCGTGGCATCAGGACGAGCCGTATTGGTCGGTGTCAGGCCACGACACCTGCACGATCTGGATGCCGCTCGTGCCGGTCGCTGCGGCGAACGCGCTCGCGTTCGTCCCCGGCTCGCATCTCGGCGGCTGGGTGTTCGATCACTACGACTTCGGTCAGCTCAACCCGGATGGAAAGGCGAACGTCGACCGAAGCGACTTCTCGGCGGTGGCGAATGCGCCCGTGCCGGACATCGCGTCCGACCCCGAGGGATTCGGCGTCGTCAGCTGGGACATGGAGCCGGGCGACTGCGTGGTGTTCAACAGCCGCATCCTGCACGGCGGATCGGGACGGCTCCCCGACGATCGTGACCTGCGCGTCTTCACCTCGAAGTGGCTGGGCGACGACGTGCAGATCGCATTCCGTTCCGAAGGCATGGACCCCGACTTCAGCGGCCTCATGCGCGAACACGGGCTGGCGTCGGGCGACCGGCCCGGCACCGATCTGCTGCCCGTGCTGTGGACGTCCGCCTGATCGGAATCGGTCAAGCGGTGGCCATCTGGGCTCGGGCCGACGACAGGATCGCGTCCATGTCGATGTAGCAACCCTGGAGATGGCGGCGTTCCGTGGCCCGGAACGCCCGGCGCCCGTGGAGCACCCGGCGATTGTCGAACGCCACCAGCTCACCCGGGCGCAGGGTGATCTCCACCGCGAAGTCGTCCCGATCCAACAGATCGACGAACGTCGCATAGGCGGCGTAGAAGGCAGCCGCATTCGGCAGGCCGAGCTCCAGCGGCTCCATCGACCGGTTGTTCACGCTCACGGCTCGGATCTCGCCGTCGTTGTCGAGTTCGATCAGCGGGCGGCGAGCGCGTAGGTCGGCGCCGTCGCCGTGGTAGCGAAACTCGACGTCGGTGGAGGTGAGCGTGCGGAACTCGTCAGGTCGGGTCGTCCGGAGCTCCTCGGCCACCGCGAGGCCGTCCACGAAGCGACTCGCGCCCCCATCGGACGCAGCCGCCAGGCAGTGCAGCAGCTGCACGGTCGGGCAGGGGTCCCGGTAGGGGTTGTCGGTGTGGGCCGGCAGGCCGAGGGGGGTGTAGGCGAGGTTGACCGGGTCGGGCTCGGCGATCACGTCGAAGAGGTCGCCGTAGTTCGTCTCCCGTACGTGACCAACGGTGTTGCCGACGGTGAGGACGGTGCCGGGTTCGGTGCCACAGCCGTGAAAGAGCGCCAGCCCTCGGGTGGCCAGCTGGTGGACGAACGGGGCGTGGTCTCCCGCCCAGTCGGTCGACTCGGCCCGCAACGTCGGTGCGATCGAGGCGGTCCACGGCGTCGGCTGCACATCGCCATTGTCGGACAGGGGAATCCGGCACAGATGACGATCGCCCGAGACATGGTGGAGGGTGACAACGAGCGCGTCGGGCTCGTGGTCGGTCCGAACGACGGTCCAGCCCTCGAGCACCGTCGCATCGACGAGGTGTTGGTCGTTGCCAGCATCCCGACACTGCTCGCACCGGCACGCATCCCGGGCCCACGCCGGATCGACCGGCCGTCGGGGTGCGAGCGCCGCCTCGAGCATCGGCCGGTAGTCGGCCAGCTCCGGGATCGTCAGGCCCTCGACCTTTCCGTCGTCGTCGTATTCGCGGAGGCGGATCGCCTCCTGCGCGAATGGGAGGGCACCGAACCTCGTCGCGTCGTCCGGGGACAGCGGTCCGCCCTGCTCCTGCAGCGACATCTGCGACGCAATGCTGAGTCGGTCGTGGTAGTCCGGCTCGACGGCAACCCGATAGCGCTTCGCCGCGACGTGATGCCGAATCGGCTCGACGATGGCGGGGGAGAGCAGTGACTGGAGTGCGCGT
>JAHDHM010000372.1 GCA_020631315.1 Acidimicrobiales bacterium | reverse complement strand
CGTGTCGGCGTCTTCGGCGAACGAGCTGTACTCGACCAGCACCGCCACACCACCCGCATCGACCACGGCTCGGGCCTGGGTCTCGAAGTCGCCCGGATGTTCACGGGCGCCGTGCACGAACAGCGCGGCCGGGCGTGACTCGCCGGCCTCGCCGCCCAACACGTGCAGGTGCAACGTCCGGTCGTCGATCGCCGAGTACTCGACGACCTCGGCACCGACGTTCAGCTCGGGAAAGCCGATCGGTTCGACCGGACCCGAGTTGTCGATGAGCGCCCACCCGATGATCAGCGCAGGGATGAAGCCGATGACGATGAGCACGGGAGCCAGCCACCGGCGCGGCTGCGATGCCGGCGCCGGGCCAGCAGCAGGTTCGGTCATCGGTGCGGCGGCTCGGGCAGCTCCCGCAGGTGCGCCGTCTCGTTCAACGACTTGAGGCTGCGATGCCCCGCCGACGATGCCATCACACGGCTGATCGACGTGTAGTCGACGTTGCAGAACATGAAGTCGTCGGCGCCGCGGCCCAGCACGTGGGCGCAATAGGCGTTGACCACGCCGCCATGACACACGAGGGCGACGCGCTCACCGGAGTGACCGAGCACGATCTCGTCCACCGTCGCCTTCACGACGTGGAAGAACTGCTCGAGGTCACCCATGTCCTCCATGTACCCGCCGGCCATGAGTGCCTGCCAGCGCTCGTAGTCGGTCTTCTTCAGCTCGTCCATCGGGATGTACGACGCCTGATCGCGGTCGAACTCGGCGAGCCCGTCTCGCACGACAGCGTCCACCCCGAGTGCCGCCTCGAGCGGTGCGGCGGTCTGCCGAGCGCGGGCCATCGGCGACACGTACACCGCGTCGACCCGCTCCTGCGACAGCCAGTGGGCCATCGCGCGGGCCTGGTCGTGGCCGAGGTCCTGCAGTTCGGGGTCGGCCTTGGTGCCGTCGGTGTGTTCCACACGCACGGGCAGGCCATGTCGGACGAAGATCAACTCCACGGGCCGCAGCATACGGAGAGCGCTGCCCGCGAGACGCATCACCCGCAGCACATCGGCATCGGGCTGAGCGAAACCCCGTGAACATCGGTCGAATCAGCCCCAGCCCTGTAAGCGCTTCCGGTACGGTCGCGTGCCATGACGCGTCGAACGAAGATCATCGCCACGATCGGCCCGGCCAGCCTGGACCCCGACACGCTTCGGGCGCTCATCGCCGCCGGCATGGACGTGGCGCGGATCAACATGTCCCACGGCCCCGTGGAACAGCACCTCGAGACCTACGCCAACCTGCGTGCAGCGTCCGAGGAAGTCGGCCGTCACATCGGCATCCTCGCCGACCTCCCCGGCCCCAAGGTGCGCTGTGCGGCGTTCCCCAAGGGCGGTGTCGTGCTCGAAGAGGGCGACTCGATCCAGCTGACCGCCGGCAACGACGGTTCGACCGCCGAGATGATCGAGGTCAACTACGACACGCTCGCCGTCGACATCCAGTCCGGTGACCGTCTCGCGTTCGGTGACGGCCAGGTCGTCGCCGTGGTCGAGGACAAGGACGGCGACGTCCTCAAGGCCCGCGTCGTGTTCGGCGGTCTGCTCGAGGGTCGCAAGGGTCTGCACATCCCCAGCGATCGTCTCCGCCTCACCGCGCCGACGCCCGACGACCTGCGCCTGCTCGACGCCATGGTCGAGGTGGGCATCGACATGGTGGCGATCAGTTTCGTTCGCTCCGCCCACGACATCCGTCGCCTCGGTGTCGAACCGGCGCCGCGCGGACCGCTCGTCGTCGCCAAGATCGAGACCCGCGCCGCGGTGGAGAACCTCGACTCGATCATCGACGCCTCCGGTGCCGTCATGGTCGCCCGCGGCGATCTCGGCGCGGAGTGCCCGATCGAGGAGATCCCGCACCTGCAGAAGCAGATCATCGAGGCCTGCATCGCCCACGGTCGCCCGGCCATCACTGCGACGCAGATGCTCGAGTCGATGATCTCCAGCCCCATCCCGACCCGCGCCGAAGCCAGCGACGTCGCCAACGCGGTGTTCGACGGTTCGTCCGCGGTGATGCTGTCCGGCGAGACCGCCGTCGGCCGCGACCCCGTGAACACGCTGCGGACCATGGCCCGGATCTGTGAACGTGCCGACTCCGAGTTCGACTACGACCAGTGGGCCGACCGGATCGCCGCACTGCGCCAAGCCCAGAAGCAGAACGTGTCCGAGGGCGACCTCTGGACCGACTCGCTGACCCACGCCGCGTGGCAGGTCGCACGCCAGCTCGACGCCAAGGCGATCCTCTGCCTGAGCCGCACCGGCTTCACGATCCGTTCGGTCGCACGATTCCGCCCGACCACGCCCATCCTCGGCTTCAGCCCCGATGACCGCACCGTCAACCAGCTCGCGCTGTCATGGGGCTCCACGCCGATTCGCTCGGTCGACCGCACCCTGCCTGCAGAGATGGTCGCCGACGCGTTGCGTCTCGCCCGGGACAAGGCCGGCCTGCGCAGCGGCGACCCCGTCATCGTGATCTCCGGCCACTCGACCCAGACGCGAGCCACCGACACGCTGCGCATGATGCGGATCCCGTAAGCGGATCCGCGGCGGATGATGCGGATCCCGTAGAGCGGATCCGGGGCAGGCCATCACTCGCCGGTGATGAGCTCCTCGACCATCTCGTAGATGACCTCGATCACCGCTGCGCCGGCGCCCACGCCGGCGTTGGTGATCGGTGAGGTGATCGACTCGCGCAGCGACGCGCCGGTTGCGTCGGGTCCGCATGCGGGATTGTCGGGCACGGCGACCTCTTGGCCGAACAGCGTGCACGAACAGGTCGCCTGACACTCCTGCAACTGGTCACGCTGGGCGTACACCGACAGCGCGGCGATCGCGATGACGGCGAGGTACAGCACCTTGGTGACGATGGCCTTCACGACCTGCATCACCACGATGCCGATCGCGAAGAGACCGACGATCACCACCAGGGAGATCTGGGCGAGGCGTTCCGCATCGAGGAAGTCGGGCACGCCTGTCGAGAGTACGGGTTCCGCACGACGAGTCGAGGTCGCGCACTCCACGCGAGATTTCACACACGCGTGACACGAATCCCACGTTCAGTGTGAGAGCTCGCGCCGAGCGCGTTGTCAGCGCGAATTCCACCGTTGTCACTCGCTCGGTCCGCGACTAGAAGAGGCAGGACCATCCCAGGAGGACACCCCGATGACATCCAAGCGACGCCTGCTGTTGGCGTTCTTGACACTGTTCGCACTGATCGCCGCAGCCTGTGGCGACTCCGACGACAGCGCCGACGAGCCCGCCGCCACCACGGCTGCTGCCGCCGCTGACGAGTCGACCGACGACGACATGGCCGACGAGGACATGGCCGACGAGGACATGTCCGACACCGAGACTGCGTCCGACACGAAGGCCGCCTTCGTGATGGTCGCCCCGATCGGTGACGCCGGCTGGAACTTCATGCACAACGAAGGCCGCATCGGTGCCGAGGCCGCGACCGGTGTCGAGACCGCGTTCGTCGACTCCATCCCCGAGGGCGGTGCCGAGTTCGACAACGCCGTCCAGGACTTCATCGACGACGGCTTCAACGTCATCATCACGACCTCGTTCGGCTACATGGACGCCACCGAGCGTTTCGCCGCCGAGAACCCCGACGTGGTGTTCGAGCACGTGTCGGGCTTCAAGATGAACGACACCAACTTCGGCAACAGCTTCGGCCGCATGTAC
>JAHDHM010000371.1 GCA_020631315.1 Acidimicrobiales bacterium | reverse complement strand
CGGCGATCTCGACGACAAGAAGGTGCTCGTTCGCACCGACTTCAACGTGCCGTTGCGCGACGGCGAGATCACCGACGACCTCCGTATCCGTGCGGCACTGCCCACACTTCGCTTCCTGACGGAGGCGGGTGCGCAGGTCGTGACCGCGTCGCACCTGGGCCGGCCCAAGGGTCAGCCCGACCCGCAGTACTCGATGGCACCGGTGCGGGCTCGCTTGGCCGAGCTCGCACCGGGAGTCGAGCTGCTGGAGAACCTGCGCTTCAACGCAGGCGAGACCTCCAACGATCCCGCGTTCGTCGCCGAACTGGTCGACGGGTTCGACGCCTACGTGAACGACGCCTTCGGCGCATCGCACCGTGCGCATGCGTCGATCGTCGGCCCACCGCAGACCCTGCCGTCGGCCGCCGGTCGCCTCCTCGAGAAGGAGGTCGACATCCTCGGCGGCATGCGAGCCAACCCGAAGCGCCCGTTCGTCGCCGTGCTCGGCGGCGCCAAGGTCAGCGACAAGATCGGTGTGATCGAAGCCCTGTCGGGCATCGTCGACCAGCTGCTGATCGGCGGTGCGATGTGCTTCACCTTCTTCAAGGCCATGGGGTACTCGGTCGGCGACTCGCTCTGCGAGGACGATCAGGTACCCGTGGCACGAGCGTTGCTCGATTCGGGCGCACCGCTGCTGCTACCCGTCGACGTGACCGCGCAGGGTCCCGACGGCACGATCCGCCAGGGCGGACAGTCCCTGCCCGACGGTTGGATCGGCTACGACATCGGCCCGGGTTCGGCGGCCGAGTTCGGTGACGCCGTCATGGACGCCCGCATGGTGTTCTGGAACGGCCCGATGGGCATGTTCGAAGACCCGCGTTTCGCCGGCGGCACCAAGGCCGTGGCCCAGGCGCTTGCGGACAGCCGAGCCTTCACCGTCGTCGGTGGCGGCGACAGCGCTGCCGCCATCGCCGAGTTCGGCATGGCCGCCGAAGTCGACCACGTGTCGACCGGTGGTGGTGCCAGCCTCGAACTCCTCGAGAACGGCGACCTCCCCGGCCTCGAAGCCCTCCGCAACAGCCCCAGCTAGCGCAGCCCAGCGAAGAGGTCGACGCTGGTGCCGGCGGGGTCGACCACCGTCGCGTAGCGCTGGCCCCACGGCGCGTCGAACGGGTCGACCTTCGAGGTGTGTCCTGCGGCGACGACCCGGGCGTGGAGTGCGTCGACCGCTGCCGGTGAGTCGCACAGCAGTGCGATGGCCAGGCGTGGGTCGCCGCCCGTCGGTGGCGTCCAGTCGGAGAACGACTGGACGATCGCCACGTCGTCGAACATCAGACGCAGCCCACTCGGGAGCACGATCTCGACGTGGCCCTCACGCTCCTCGGGCAGTTCGAACCCGAGCAGTCCGTAGAAGTCGAGGGTGGCGCCGACGTCGTCACAGATGATGCCGATCGCGTCCAGGACAGGGACGGGAACGGGTGCTGACTGGCCGGTCGTCTCACTCACGGCATCGAACCTAGCGAGGGGGTGGGACCGCTAGGGTCAGCCCGCACCCCATCCACTCGGAGGCCCCGATGACCCGTCGCATGCTCGTCAGCGGCAACTGGAAGATGAACCTCAACCACTTCGAGGCGATCCAGCTCGTGCAGAAGCTCAGCTACGAGCTGGTCGACCACGACTTCGAGGCCGTCGAGGTGAGCGTGCATCCGCCGTTCGTCGACATCCGTTCGGTGCAGACGCTCATCGACGCCGATCGGATGAAGATCGTGCACGGTGCCCAGAACGTCCACTTCGCCGAGAAGGGGGCCTACACGGGTGAGGTCGCTCCCGAGATGTTGGAGAAGCTCAACTGCTCCTACGTGATCGTGGGGCACAGTGAGCGTCGCCAGATGTTCGGCGAGACCGACGAGATCGTGAACAAGAAGGCCAAGGCCGTCCTCAAGCACGAGATGACACCGATCGTGTGTGTCGGCGAGACGATCGAGCAGCGCGACGAGAACGAGCACGAGGCCGTGGTCGAGGCACAGCTGCGGGGCAGTCTCGCCGGCATCAACGCCGAGCAGCTCGGCGGGCTCGTCGTGGCCTACGAGCCGATCTGGGCGATCGGCACCGGCGTCACGGCCAGCGCCGAGGACGCACAGGAGATGTGCGCCCACGTGCGCAAGGTCATCGGCGACATCAAGTCCGGTGCCGACGCCGATGTCCGAATCCAGTACGGCGGCAGTGTGAAGGCGACCAACGCCAAGGAGCTGCTCACCAAGCCCGACATCGACGGCGCCCTCGTCGGCGGTGCGGCACTGGATCCGGTCGGGTTCGCCCGGATCGCCCGGTTCGACCAGGCCTGAGCCTGTTTCGACCAGGCCTGCGCCTGCTTCGACCAGGCCAGAGCCTGGGCGCCCACTCAGCAAGAATGGCGAAACCCCGACCGGTAGCAACGGTCCGAGCGGTACCGTCGCCGCCATGACCCACGTGCGCCAAGAGGGATCGCCCGTGTGGCGCGCCATCCGCCTCGTCGCGGGTCTGGTCCGGCCGCACCCGCTGCCGTTCGGGATCGCGGTCACCGGCTCGGTCGTCTACGCGGTCTGTGCCGTCGGCGGGACCCTGATCTTCGGTCGCGCTGTCGACCAGGTCGTGTTGCCGGCGTTCGACGGTGACCCGGCGACCGACTCGTCGTCGGGGACTGCAGCCGCATGGTGGGCTGCGGCGATCGTGAGCGTCGGTGTGCTGCGCGTCGCTGGCATCAGCGTCCGCCGCTACTTCGCGGGCATGACGGCGGAGCGGGTGTCGCTGGCGATGCGTCGTCGGCTCGCGACACAGTTCGTCGACCAACCGATGAGTTGGGTCCGACGTCGACCTGCCGGCCAGCTGATCGCACACGTCGATTCCGACACCGAGCGGCTGACGGAGGTGTTGCACCCGGTGCCGTTCGCGATCGCGGTCGTGTGTCTGGTGACGTTGTCCGGCATCGCCCTGGTGGTGGTGGACCCGTTGCTGGCGCTGGTCGGCTTCACGGTGTTCCCGATCCTGGCGGTGTGCAACCGGATCTACACGAGCCGGGTCGAGGCTCCCGCGGCGGCGCAGCAGGCGGCGGTTGCCGAGGTGACCTCCGTGGCCCACGAGAGCATCGACGGTGCGCTGGTCGTCAAGCTGCTCGGGCGGACCGAGGCCGAGAACGAACGGTTCGCCGCAGTGGCGACCGACCTCCGGGCACATCGGACCGCGATCGGCGACCAACGTGCGTTCTTCGAGGCAGGTCTCGACGCCTTGCCCAACCTCGGCATCGGACTCGTGCTGCTCATCGGCGCATGGCGGGTCGACGCCGGAGCGATGACGGTCGGCGAACTCGTGCAGGTCTCGGCCCTGTTCACCGTGCTGGCCTTCCCGATGCGGGTGCTCGGGTTCTTCCTCGAGAGCGCACCGCCGTCCCAGGTGGCGAAGCGTCGTCTCGAGGCCGCGCTGGCCGGACACGAGGCTCGGCCTGCGAACGGCTCTGTCGCAGTGCCGGCACGACCCGCCGCCCTCGAGGTGAGAGGGCTCGGCATCTCGCACCGGTCCGAGGACGGGGATCGCCTCGATGTGGTGAGTGAGATCGACTTCTCGATCGCGGACGGCGAGGTCGTGGCGCTCGTCGGATCGACCGGCTCGGGCAAGTCGTCGATCGTGGCTGCGATCGCGGGACTCGTGGAGCACGAGGGCGTGATCACCTACGGTGGCGAACCGCTGGCGGACCTCGATCCGGTC
>JAHDHM010000370.1 GCA_020631315.1 Acidimicrobiales bacterium | reverse complement strand
GCCGTCGCGCCGAGCGGCGCGGACGAACCGCCGACACACGACGTCGGGGTACGGCGTGTAGCCGACCGCGTTCCGCCCGCGCAGCAGCATCTGCAACATCACGTTCGGAGCTGCCTCGCGCAGTCGCACCAACCGTTCCCAGGGGTCTTCGTGAAGGAAGCGCAACGCAACGTCGTAGGTGGCACCACCCCAACACTCGAGCGAGAACAGGCCAGGCAGATGCTGCGCTATCTGCGCCGCTCCACCGACGAGGTCGATGGTGCGCACTCTCGTCGCGAGAATCGACTGATGTGCGTCGCGCAGCGTCGTGTCGGTCACGCGAAGCGCCTTCTCGGAACGAAGTTCCTCGGCCAGCGCCGCGGGACCGATCTGGTCGAGCCGCTGACGGGTGCCGGTCACCGTGAGCTCGGCGGAGCTCGGCAGGGCCTTCAGCTCCGGGTCCACCCGTGCGACAGCGACGCCGTTCGGTCGGTTGACCGTCACGTCGGCGAGATAGCGAAGCAGCCGAGTCGCCCGGTCTGCTCCAACCGAGGCAGCTGTCAGCTCAGGCCGGCGGTCGATGAACGACGTGGTCACCGCACCGTCGCGGAACTCGCCATCGGCCAGCACTGCACGCAAGAAGGCGAGATTGGTTCCGACCCCGCGCACACGGAACTCCGCGAGCGCCCGCTCAGCCCGCCGAACCGCCATGTCGAACGTGCGACCGCGACAAGTCACCTTGACGATCAAGGAGTCGAAGAACGGCGTGATCTCCGACCCGACATAGCCGCCACCACCGTCGAGACGGACCCCAGCACCGCCTGGCTGTCGATAGGCGACGATCCGGCCGGTGTCGGGACGGAAGTCGTTCGTCGGATCTTCGGCCGTGATCCGACACTGCAGCGCGGTACCGCGCAGAGAAATGGCGTCTTGCGACAACCCGAGGTCGGCGAGTGTCGCGCCCATCGCGATCCTCAACTGCGACTCGACCAGGTCAACGTCGGTCACCTCCTCGGTCACGGTGTGCTCCACCTGGATCCGGGGGTTCATCTCGATGAAGACGTGCCGACCCGACCGGTCGACGAGGAACTCGACGGTTCCGGCGTTGACATAGCCGATGGATCGGGCGAACGCGACAGCATCTGCGCACAGCGCTTCCCGCAGCGACGGATCGAGTCCCGGAGCAGGCGCGATCTCGATCACCTTCTGGAATCGTCGTTGGACCGAGCAGTCGCGCTCGTACAGGTGGACGACTTCACCCGTTGCGTCTGCGAGCACCTGCACCTCGATGTGACGTACGTCGGTCATCGCCTCCTCAAGGAACACGGTGTCGTCGCCGAAGGCCGAGGCAGCCTCCGAGCGTGCGACCTTGAACGCGTCTCGCAGGTCATCGGACCGTTCGACGCGGCGCATGCCTCGACCACCGCCACCGGCAGCCGCCTTCACGAACAGCGGATACCCGATGGCCTCGGCGGCGACCATTGCGTCGTCGGCCGAGTCGAGAGCCGCGGACTGCTGCAGGACGGGAACACCGGCGACCTCCGCAGCTGCCCGCGCACGCATCTTGTTCCCGGTCAGCTCCAGCACGGACTGGGGCGGCCCGACGAAGACGAGGCCAGCCTCCGCGCACGCTTGAGCCAGATCAGGGCTCTCGGAGAGAAACCCGTACCCCGGATACACCGCATCGGCACCCGACCGCACGGCGGTCGCCACGATCCCCGACGGGTCGAGATACGCCCGGACGGGCTGGCCCGGCTCACCGATCTCATACGACTCATCGGCCTTCAACCGGTGCAGACTCTCGCGGTCTTCACGAGTGTGCACCGCAACGGTCTTCACGCCGAGCTGGTACGCCGCTCTGAATGCCCTGATGGCGATCTCGCCACGATTGGCCACCAACAGCTTCTGGATCGACTGGTCTCCCATCGACCTCACCCCCTTACGTCGGATTGGAGCCGAACCCGCACCCTTCATCAACCCGCAGATCGGCCGAAGGCGCCTCTGCCCCGCTCAACGATCGAGAAATTCGACGAAGTGCCTCGGACGTCGTCGAAATCGGCTGACGGCGTTCGTCGAGTGCGGGAGACGAGGTGAACGGCCTCGTCCGGACACGACAGGATGTCGCCATGCCGAACTTCGCCGCCCTCATCTACGAACCCAAGGACGTGCCGCGGGAGCCGACCGCTCCGAACTTCGCCGAGTACATGGCCGGGTACATGCACTTCAGCCAGGAGGCCGGAGAGGCCATCACCGGTGGGGCTGCATTGATGCCGGACACGCTGAGCACACAGATCCAGGTCGACGGTGGCATCGACGGCGACATGGTGCTGACCGACGGGCCCTATGCCGAGACCAAGGAGTTCCTCGGAGGGTTCTTCGTCCTCGACGCTCCCGACCTCGACGCGGCGATCGCGATGGCACGGCGCATTCCCGCCGCATGGCGCGATGGCGGCCGCATCGAAGTCCGTCCCTGCATGGGGATGGACTGACTCCGTTGGCCGATGCCCGCCTCGATCACGAGGCACTGATCGAGGTCATCCGGTTGGAGCGAGCCGGTGTCGTTGCGACACTGCGCCGCCTCACCGGTGACCTCGAGCGGGCCGAGGACGCCTTCCACGACGCAGTGGAGGCAGCCTTCGGTTCGTGGACGTCGGGCCTCCCCGAGCGGCCCGGCGCCTGGCTCACCACGGTCGCCCGACGCAAGGCGCTCGATCATCTACGTCGCGAGGGCCGTCGAGGCACCAAGGAGCAGGAGGCGATCACCATGCTCGACGACGACACGCCGCCTGAGTTCCACGAGATTCGTGACGACCAGCTCCGGCTGATCTTCACCTGCTGCCATCCGGCGCTGTCGCCCGAGGCACGCGTCGCACTGGCCCTACGCGTCATCTGCGGACTGACCACGGCCGAGATCGCCCGAGCCTTCCTGACCCCAGAGCCGACGATCGGGCAACGCATCAGCCGAGCGAAGGCCAAACTCGCCGGCGCCCACATCCCGTATCGGGTTCCTCCCGCTGACGAGCTGCCCGAACGACTGTCGACGGTGCTGGCCGTCATCAACGTCGTCTTCACGACTGGACACCACGCACCCGCAGGCGTGCAGCTGCTTCGCCTCGATCTGGCCGCCGAGGCATTGCGTCTCAGCGAACTGCTCGCCGACCTCCTACCGCACGAGCCCGAGATCCACGGCGCCATCGCGCTGTTCGAATCGTCGATGGCACGGCGGACCACCCGTGTCGATGACGCCGGGTCGCTCGTGACGCTGCGTGACGCCGATCGTTCGAAGTGGGACCGAGACCTGACGCATCGGGCCAACCAGCGCCTCGAAGCGGCGATGCGTCTCGGCCGGCCCGGGCCGTTCCAACTCCAGGCAGCGATCTCGTGCCTGCACTCATCGGCGACGTCCCACGACTCGACCGACTGGCCCCAGATCGTCGAGCTCTACGGCTGGCTCGAGCGGCTCCGCCCGGGCCCGATCGTCACCGTCAACAAGGCCGTCGCCGTCGGCCAGGCCCATGGACCCGACGCCGCACTCGAGGTGCTGTCCCGTGTCGAGGGACTCGACGACTGGCACTTCTTCCACCTCGCGCAGGCCGACGCCCTGGAAGCGGCAGGCCGCACCGACGACGCGCTCGTCGCCATCGACGCCGCGCTCGCCTGCCACCAGAGCGAGGTCGAACGCGCCCACACCGAAGTTCGCCGCCGCCGGCTGATCGACGCCTGACCTCGAGCTCCGCGCCTGTGGAG
>JAHDHM010000013.1:2177-22876 GCA_020631315.1 Acidimicrobiales bacterium | reverse complement strand
CGGCCAGAGCGTCGGCGACGCGCTGCGTGATCTCGCAGCCGGCACCCGGACGATCCTGCGCTCTCCTGGGATGACCCTCGTCGTCGGCTACATGGCCTACGTCATGGCGACGGTCGGTCTCCTGATGGCGGCTGCCGTCGTGTGGTTCGAGCGTGATCTCGAGGTCGGTGGCTACTGGTTCGGGCTGAGCGTCGCCGGGTTCGGCATCGGGACGATCGGTGGTCTGGCCTGGGCGGGCTCACGCAGGTTCACCTGGAGCCTGCCCAGGGTGCTCGTCGCTGCGGCCCCGGTCTACGCGATCACCTGTGGCATCAGCGCCGCCGTCGAACAGCCGTGGATCCTGCCGATCGGCTGGTTCCTGTGGGGCATGGCGCTCGGCCCCGAGTTCGTCCTGACCGAGCTGTTCATCGTGGCATCCGTTCCCGAGGCGGGACGCGGCCGCGCCTACGCCGCGATCGGCATCGCCACGACCGTCGGCCAGGCGATCGGTTACGTCGTGTCGGGTCCGTTGCTCGAGGTGTTCGACGCCCGATGGGTCATCCTCGGCACGTCAGCGGCCGTGCTGGCACAGATCTTCATCTGGCTGCGTCCCGCCATCGAGAACGGCGCCCACTGGCGCGCCACACCCGCCGCATCCTGAGCGGCGGGTGCGACGACGCCGGAACCGTCGGTCAGCCGGCGGTGTTCCTCGGACACCAGCCGAGGCCGACCGGGTCGTCGGGGCCGGAGCAGTAGTCCTTGTCCGCTGCGAACAGCGTGATCGTCATTCCGGTCTCCGACGCCCGACAGCCACCGTCGTCGCCGACGTGGATCGTGCCTCCGGCTGCCGGTGACGACGCGAGGATCGTCCCCGCTGGCTGCGGGTTGGCCGGGTCCCACGCGGGTGAGGGGAACACAGCCGCGGTGCCGCCACAAACTGCCTCGATCGCGGCGACGGCCGCCTCGAGGGACGCCAGTCCGACGACGTTCGGCATCGTCACGGTGTATGGCTGGATCGTCGTCGGTGGCACGGTGGTCGGTGGCGGCGTCGGTTCTTCCGGAACTGCACCTTGCACCGGGCAGTACCCGAGACCGACCGGGTCATCGGGGCCCGAGCAGTACGACTCGGCTGCGTAGAAGATCGTGATGGTGAAGCCGTCGCTGGTGGTGCAGCCTCGGTCGGTGCGCAGCATGAGGCCCCCGGCTGACGGCCAGGTGGCCATGACCTGACCGTCCGGCACCGGGTTCGCCGGGTCCCAGGCAGGCGACGGGAACCCGACCGAGGTGATGCCACAGGCGGCGCTGATCGCCGCGTTGGCTTCCTCGAGCGAGGCCGCACCGACCACGTCCGGCATGGCCACGTAGAGACTCTCGGTGGTCGCCGTGGTCGATGGCGCAGGCTCGACGGTCGTCGAAGGCGCCGAGGTCGTCGATGCCGGTGCGACGGACACGTCGGTGGTGTCATCGACGTTCGAGGTGACGCCGTCGACCGGTCCGTCGTCGTTCGACGACACGACAGCGACGATGCCGACGAGAACGAGCAGGACAACGGCGGCAGCACCGAGCAGCCGTTGTCCGAGGGACGGAGAGCGGGGGGTGGTCTGCATGCCCTTCAGACGACTGGCGCCGGCGGCTGTATCCGTCGACGCAGAGCCGTCACCGTCGAGGGCCGGATCACCTGATGCGACAGCGCCGCCTGTCACCACAGCGAGGTGCCGCGAACCGTCGGCTTCCGCAGCCGCCAGACGAGCATCGATCACCGCCCAGTAGCCGTCGGCCGGTTCAGGGGTCCGGTCACGGAGCTCACGACCCAAGGCATCATCGGGTGGTTGCGGGAGGTTCGAGTGATCGTCGGACATCAGTTCTCCTCCCATCGGCGCAGGCGGGAGCGCAGTCGAGAGACACGCGACGCCACGGTGCCACGATTGACGTCGAGGATCTCCGCAGTCTCGTCGAAGCTGTAGCCGAGCCCAGCGGTCAGCATGAGCATGGCCCGCTGTTCCGGGGTGCAACTGTCGAGCAGTCCGTCGAGTTCGGCCCGCGCCAGTGCCGCAGCCGATGGCGAGTCGTTCGGACCGGTCGCCGGCTCCGTGACGAGGCTGTCGAGTTCGTCGTGCGTCCGCCGGCGCTCGCGCCGAAGGTGGTCGATCGCCGTTCGGTAGACGATCGAGTACAGCCAGGTCTTCATCGAGGACCTGCCATCGAAGAAGTCCAGCGCCCGGAAGGCGCGTTCGTACGCGTCCTGCATGACGTCATCGGTCGCTGGCTGCGTCTTCACGACGGACCATGCGACGCCACGCAGATCGTGGTCCCACTCGCGGATCCGCTCACCGAACGAGCGCGCATCGAGGACGTCAGGCCGCGCGTTCGAGGTCACGTCGGGTTCGATCTGCACCGTCAACATCCCTTTGGACGTCCGACCGGGTGCGACATGTCCCCGAACGCGAATACTCCCGGACCAGACCGGTCCGGGACACCGCCGCAGCGGTGCGGGGGGCTGTTGCCAACCCCCCGCTCCGTTGGGTGTGGACCGAGAACCCCATGCGCTCCCGGTCCGTTGTGTGCGGCAAGAAGGTGATCGGCCACATCCGGCCGAAACCTGTAGCGGAAATCCGAAAAATGTTCCGAGACGAATCGGGCCCGCGTCAGAGGCATCGAAACGGTGCCAGCTAGCGTCAAGGCCGTGACCGACCTGACCACACCCACCGGACTCGAACTCGACCGCATGAGTCATCTCACCGTCGAGTGGGCCGATGGCGTCACGGCCAAGTGGGACATCGAGGATCTGCGCATGGCGTGCCCGTGCGCCGAGTGCCGCAGCAAGCGAGAGATCGGCCAGCGAACCGTCGGAGAAGCACAGCTCATCGCCGCCGCCGACGCCTCGTTCGTGGGCAGCTACGCACTCGGCATCGAATGGGTCGACGGCCGCTGCAGCAGCATCTACTCGTTCGAGACGCTGCGCCGATGGGCCGACAACGCCGCGGTCGGCACGCCGTCGTTCCAGGCCAAGGCCGAAGACCTCACCGCCGCCGGCAACCAGGAACTGCTCGAGCGCGACACGCCCTCTGCGTCGTCGACGCCGCCGCCGGACTCCGGCTCGTTCAGCTAACGCCCGGCGTCGAGCACGGTGCCTTCTGGGCTCAACGCCCGGCGTCGAGCACTGCGTCGTTGCGGCTCAACGCCCGGCGTCGAGCACTGCGTCGTTGCGGCTCAACGCCCGGCGTCGAGCACGGTGCCTTCTGGGCTCAACGCCCGGCGTCGAGCACGGTGCTCACGAGCGCGGCGATCTGCGAGCGCTCCGACCGTTGCAAGGTCACATGACCGAACAGCGGATGGCCCTTCAACCGGTCGACCACCGACGCGATGCCGTCATGACGACCCACATGCAGATTGTCCCGCTGCGCGACGTCGTGGGTCATCACCACCTTCGTCCCGTGCCCCACACGTGACAACGCCGTCAGGAGGACGTTGCGCTCGAGGTTCTGCGCCTCGTCGATGATGACGAACGCATCGGTGAGCGAGCGACCACGCAGATGGGTGAGCGGCTGCACCTCGACCAGCTCCTCGTGCAGGATGTGATCGACGACCTCAGGACCCGCGATCGCATCGAGAGCGTCGAACACCGCGGCGGCCCACGGCGCCATCTTCTCGGACTCGCTCCCTGGCAGGTAGCCGAGCTCCTGACCGCCCACGGCGTAGAGCGGTCGGAACACGATGACGCGGGACTGGATCCGACGCTCCAACACGGCGTCCAGACCGGCGGCCAGGGCCAGGACGCTCTTGCCGGTACCCGCCGGTCCGCCCAGGCTGACAATGCCGACCCGGTCGTCGGTCAGCAGGTGCGCGGCGAAGTGCTGTTCCTTCGACCTCGGCGACATGCCGAACACCGACCGTTCGTTGGGTAGACGCCGGAGCGTCTTCGCCTCGTCCACGTACCCGAGCGCCGACGCCGACCCGTTGTGGACCACCACCCCGGTGTTGGCGACGAGTTGGCGCACCGGTTCGATGTCGAGAACACCATCGGCGTAGAACCTGTCGATCTCCGCAGCGGTGGCCTCGAGCTCCGTCACCCCGGTCCAACCCGCATCACTCAGTCCGTCGCCGCGGAACTCCTCGGCGGCGAGCCCCACCACACCGGCCTTCAACCGGAGCGGAAGATCCTGCGACACCAAGGTGACCCTGTGACCCTCGGCGGCCAGATTCCGGGCGACGGCCAAGATCCGGTTGTCATTGCTCGGCGAGCCCACGAAGGCCTCAGGCAACCCTGCGGTCTGCACGTGGTTGATCTCGACCCGCAACGTGCCGCCGGCGTCGTTGACGGTGACCTCGTCGAGCAGTGTGCCGTTGCGTTCCCGCAGGGACTCGAGAGAGCGCAGCGCCGTACGAGCCGACCAGCCGAGATCCGGGTGACCTCGTTTCGCTTCCAACTCGGTGAGGACGACCAAGGGCACGACCACCCGGTGCTCCTCGAAGCCGAACAGGCAGGCGGGTTCGCTCAAGACCGCAGAGGTGTCGAGCACGTAGGTCACTCGGTTGTCCATCTGTCACTGCAACGTAGGCATCGGTGCCACGACGCGCCCCGTGTTGCGGTGAACCCTGCATGAACGCGGGTGTCGACGTGGTGAACCGGATCTGTCTCACCACCGAGCCGCACGGCTCACGGCAGCGTCGACGAGTTCAGTTCCCGGTCCACGCCTCGCGTCGCTCGCGATTCGACTCGTTCACCAGCGGCAGCTCGGAACGCCACTGGCCGTCGAGGCGACGAAGCGCCTCGGCCACGGCACCGGCGGTCGGGACGAGGCCGATCTCGCCGACGCCCTTGATCCCGTAGGGCGCATCGGGTTGGGGCGACTCGACGAGGATCACCTCGACGGGCGGCATGTCCTTCGGCCGGAGGATGTCGAGGCTGCGCAACGTCGTGTTGGTCGGACGGCCGTCCTCGTCGCACGGGAAGCCCTCGGTCATCGCATAGCCGAGGCCCATGTGCACGGCGCCTTCGACCTGGCCCTCGCACAGCATCGGGTTCACCGCGCGTCCGACGTCGTGGGCCGCGACGACGTGTTCGATGGTCCCGTGCTCGTCGGCCACGACCATCTGGGCCGCGTAGCCGAACGTCGAGTGGATGATCGGGTGCTCCACGCCATCGGACAGCGAGTTGGTCCAGTCGACGCGGTACTCGCCCTCGTAGTCGACGCCGATCTTGCAACCGTCAGCAACGGCAGCGCGACACGCATCGGCGACCGAGCCGGCACCCATCAGGGTCCCGCGACTTCCGGTCGTCTGCCCGGCGCCGAGCTCGCGGGTGGAGTCGACGACGACCTCGATCCGTTCGGGTTCGACAGCGAGCTCCTCGACCGCGACCTGCAGCGCAACGGTGTGGATGCCCTGGCCCATCTCGGTCCAGCAGTGACGGACCTCGATCTGGCCGTCCTCACGGAAGTGGACGACGGCCTTGGCGATCTCCTTGAAGCCGTTCCCGAGACCGGAGTTCTTGAGGCCGAGGCCGAGCCCGACGGCCTTGCCGGCCGCCATCGCCTCGTCGTATGCCGGCCGCACTGCATCGAGACAGGCGCGGGCGCCGAGACAGCCGTCGTCCATGATCTGACCGGGGCCCCACACGACACCGGGTTCGACGACGTTGCGCGCGCGGATCTCCCAGCCGGAGATGCCGACGGCCTCGGCGAGGCGGTCCATCACGCCCTCCATCGCGAACTGGGCTTGGTTGGCGCCGAAGCCGCGGAACGCACCACACACCGAGTTGTTGGTACGAGCCGCGACTGCTTCCACATCGATGTTCGGCACGACGTACGGACCGGAGGCGTGGCCGGCGGCTCGTTCGAGCACCTTCATGCCCACGGACGCATACGGCCCCGAGTCACCGATCATCCGAATTCTGAGAGCCGTCAGTCGGCCGTCGGCGTCGCAGCCGGCGTCGTAGGTCATCCGGATCGGGTGGCGCTTCGTGTGGACGAGGAACGACTCCTCGCGGCTGAACGTGATCGACACAGGACGCTGCAACAGCCACGCGGCCAGAGCGGTCTGCCCCTGGTTCGACATGTCCTCCTTGCCGCCGAAGGCGCCGCCGTTGGACACGAGCTCGGTGACGATGCGGTCCGTCGGCACATCGAGCATGCGGGCGATGTCGTTGCGGTCGTCCCAGATGCCCTGGCCGCCCGAGTAGACCATCAGCCGGTCGAACTCGACGGGCTCGGCGCCGGTGGTCGGGTTCGTCACGGGGAGCGGCTGGCCGGCGGGAACCGGCACCGCGAGCGTCGACTCCGGCTCGAGGAACGCGTGGTCGATGCGCTGGGTCTGGAACGTCTCGGTGACCCGATGCGCCGACTCGGCAAGTGCTGCGTCGACGTCACCCCGGGCGTACGTCGACGTGGACAAGACGTTGCCGTCGAGCTGCCACACGGCGTCCGGACCGCCGTTCACGGCGTCGATCGGGTTGGTGACCGGCTCGTGCACGTCGTAGGTGACCTCGACGAGCGCTGCGGCTCGACGAGCGGTCGGGCGATCGGCGGCCACCACGACCGCGAGCACGTCGCCGAGGTAGCTCGTGCGTCCCCCGACGGGGATGAAGACCGGCCAGTCCTTGTGGATCAGACCCGAACGGAGTTCGCCAGGCACGTCGGCGGCGGTGAACACGCGCTCGACACCGGGAACGGCCTCGGCAGCGGAGGTGTCGATGGACAGGACATCGGCTCGCGCATGGTCGGAGAGACGCACAGCCCCGTGCAGCAGGCCGTCGGGTCGCATGTCGTCGATGTAGGGACGGTCGCCGAGACTCAGCGGTCTGGCCTCGTACTTCACTCCCCTGCTGCCGACGCCGCCGGGTCGGATGGAGACCGCGACCTCGTCGGCGGCGAGTGCTTCGACGGCGTCGAGGATCTTGGTGTAGCCGGTGCACCGGCACAGGTGTGCGCCGAGCAGGCGGGCGGCCCGCTCGCGTGTGAGTCCCGGCTTCCCCGCGGCGAGATCGGCCTCGGCCTTGTCGAGCATCGCCTTCGTTCGGACGACGATGCCGGGCGTGCAGAACCCACACTGCAGCGCGCCGTGGGCGGCGAATGCCTGGGCCAGTCGCTCACGCTCGTCGTCAGGCAGGCCCTCGAGGGTCACGACCTCGGAGCCGGCGGTCTTCTCCATCGAGGTCTGGCAGGCGACGCGTGCCTTGCCGTCGACGAGCACCGTGCAGCAGCCGCACTGGCCCGACGGTGAGCAGCCATCCTTCGGTGACATGACGCCGAGCTCGTCGCGCAACGCGGCGAGGAGATGTTCGTGGTCGTCGCTCGCCGACGCTGTGGCTCCGTTGAGTGTGAACTCGGGCATCGTCAGGCTCCCCCGTCCTGTGTGGTGTCGGCTGCCCGGTCCAGGGCGGCGGCGACCTCCGGTGGCACGACGACACCCTTCTGGGTGCCGATGCGCCGGTACATCTCCGGCCGCCGGTACGTGGCGAAGTCGAAGAGCGTGTCCTTGTACTTGGCACACCAGTCGAGGTCACAGGTGGCGACGACGAGCTCGTCGGCAGTGGTGACCGCCTGCGCGACGATCTGCCCGGACGGAGCGATGATGCAGCTCTGGGCGAGGGACTCGACGCCCTCTTCGGTGCCGCCCTTGGCGACGCCGACGACCCAGGTCCCGTTCTGGTACGCCCCGGCCTGCATCACGAGATGGTTGTGGAACCCCTGCAACGGGTTCTGGCCGGGGTCCGGTGCGTAGTGAATCGGCGTGTTGTAGCCGATGAGGATCATCTCCACGCCCTGGAGACCCATCTCTCGGTAGGTCTCCGGCCAGCGTCGATCGTTGCAGGTGGCCATACCGACGACGCCGCCGAAGGCGGCGTGGACCCCGAACCCCTCGTCGCTCTCCTCGAAGTAGCGACGCTCGAGGTGCTGGAACGGACGCCACGGCTGGTCGTCGTCGTGCCCGGGGATGTGGCTCTTGCGATAGCGACCGACGATCGAACCGTCGCGTTCGACGAGCACCGTGGTGTTGTACCGGTGCACGGCGCCCGTCTCGTCCGGCTCGGTCAGCTCGGCGTAGCCGAGCGAGAACCCGACGCCGAGTTCACGAGCGAGGTCGAACAGCGGCTGGGTCTCGGGACCCGGCATGGAACGCTCGTAGAAGTGGTCGTGACCGCTGACGTCGTCGGTGAACCACCGGGGGAAGAACGTCGTGAGGGCGAGCTCGGGGAACACGACGAGGTCGCAACCGCGGGCGGCCCCGTCGCGCAGCAGCATCATCAGCCGATCGACCACCGCCGACCGCGACTCGTCTCGGGCGATCGGTCCGAGCTGGGCGGCGCCGACGGTCACCGAACGAGTCATGCGCCACCTCCGAGTGGCACACCGACCGGCGAAGCGACCAACGCGTCGACCGTCGCACGCTCGGTCTCTGTCGATCGGGCGTCGGCCACGCGGCCGTCGCGGATCAAGAACCCCTGTCCGGAACGGGCGGCGAACAGCTCGGCGTCGGTGTAGAGCCTCGGTTTGATCTGGGCCGGATCGCCCTCTTCCGGGCAGAAGGTCATGCAGTTGCCGCACTCGTTGCAGAGTTCGGCGAACACCAGGTACTGCTGTCGGTCCGCCATCTCGACCGGGCCGTCCGCGAGGCTCGCGATCGAGAAGAACGCGTCGTTCGGGCAGACGGTGATGCAGAAGTTGCAGGCGACGCACCCGAACATCTCGAGGTCGTGGTCGACCTGGCGAGGCAGTTTCTCGTTGCCGTTCAGGTGATACGAACCGATGGCCTCACCACGGATGTTGGCGACGTGTGCGGCAGCCGTCGTGGCATGACCCGCCGAGGTCGCGGCGCTCTGGCGTGCCGATCGGAACGACGGCAGGTCCGTGGCGCCCTCGTCGCGCAAGGTCGCCGTGAGCGTGCGCAGCATCGGTGCGAGGCGGCCGTAGCCGCCGGGCTTCAACAGGTCCGAACACACGGTCGCCGGCTGCACCCCGGCAGCGAGCGAGTCGGCGAGGTTGTCCTTGGTGATGCCGGCGCTGAAGCTCACCATCACGTCGCCGTCGTGTCCGGGCACGTCGAGCACGCCGGGCAGTGCCGTCGACAGACGATCGAGCAGCGTCATCGCGAGCACGTGGAGTGGGGGGCCGGACAGGTACATCGTCTCGTCGGGCATCCACCGCTTGGTGTTGTCGACGACGAGGGTGTTCGTGAGCTTGATGCCGAAGCGACGGCCTCTGTCATGGGCGAACCGGCGCAGCTCGCCGATGAGCTCGATGCCGCGTTCGAACTGGAGGTCCTCGGCGAAGGCCGACTCCTTGACCGACACGTCTCGGTACCCGAGCTCGTCGTTGACGATCCCCGCGACCGTCTCGTAGCCGAGCAACGTCGGGTTGAGCTTCACGATCACGTCGAGGTCGTGCTCGGCGATCAGGTGCTTCGTGATCGACTCGATCTCCTCCGGTGGGCAGCCGTGGAAGGTCGACAGCGTGAGCGTGTCGCTGATGACCGGATCGAACTCGAGATCGGCGAGATCGCCGAACGAGCCGCCGATCTCTCGACGAAGCGTCTCGATCTCGTTGCTCGCGTTGCGCATGCCTCGCAGGAAGCCGTCGACCTTCGGCCCGGAGATGCCGGCCAGGTCGTAGCCGACGCTCATGTCGAACACGTGCGGGCCCGGGTCGGGACCGATGAACTCGGCGAGTGGCTCCCAGCGGCGCAGGAGCTCGAGCAGCATCGCCGCTTTCACGTACTCGATGAGGCTCTGCGGAACGGTGAGCTCCTGGCTCCACTCGATGTTGTAGCCGATGGTCTGCATGTCGATGCACGGACGGGCGATCTCGAGCTCGTCGAGGATCTGCACCGTCTTCAGCTCGAACAGCCGCGAACCGCCGAGCCACGACAGCACGAGATTCTGAGCCAGCTGGCTGTGCGGGCCTGCTGCCGGGCCGATCGGGCTGGCGCAGCGGCGACCGAGGAAGTCGAACCCGAGGTCGATGTATGGGTCGGGCCGCCAGATGCGGGCGTTCGGCAGGTCGAAGATCTTCTTGCGGGTCGACCACTCGTGCTCGATCCGACCGAGCAGGACACCGAGCGGCATCGGTGTCAGCGGCGCCGTGCCGGCTGCGTCACTCATGGGAGTCCCCGTCGGTGGCCAGCGCGAGCACCGTCTGCAGGAGCACGTCGGCGCCGGCCTGGAGTTCGTGCGGCGCCGTGTACTCGAGCGGGTTGTGCGACAACCCGTCCTTGCTGGGGGTGAACACCATCGCGGTCGGGCACACCCGGGCGAGCATCTGCGCGTCGTGCCCCGCACCCGACGGCATCCGGCGGACGGTGTGACCGAGCGAGGACGCAGTCCGTTCGACGAGCGACACGATCTCGTCGTCGAACACGACCGGCTCGAATCGAGCCAGTGACGTCCGTTCGACGGTGCAGCCCTCGTCGGCTGCCGCAGCGTCGATGAACTCGGCCATCCGGCGCTCCGCCTCTTGCAGCATCGCCTCGTCGGTGTGGCGCAGATCGAGGGTGAAGGTCGCCGTCGCCGGCACGACGTTGACGAGGTTCGGCAGGAACTCGACCCTGCCCACCGTCGCGACCTGCGGCGCTCCGAACTCGTCGGCGAGATCCCGTGCAGCCGCGATGGCTCGGCCGGCGACGACACCGGGATCACGCCGCAGCGCGGTCGGTGTCGTTCCTGCGTGGTTGCTCTGACCGGAGATCGTGATCTCCTGCCAGCTGATGCCCTGCACCCCGGTCACCGCCCCGACCATGGTGCCCTCGGCTTCGAGCACCGGGCCTTGTTCGACGTGGAGTTCGACGAAGGCGTGTGGCGCCGGTCCCGGAACGGGAGCGGTACCGGCGTAGCCGATGCGTGTCAGCTCGTCACCGAGGACGGCGCCGTCGATGGCCTCGATCTCGAGTGCGTCCTCGAGGGCCATCCCACCGACGTAGACGAGGCTGCCGAGCATGTCGGGAGCGAAGCGGGCGCCTTCCTCGTCGGTGAAGAAGGCGACCGCCAGCGGCCGAGCCAACTCGACACCGGCGGCGATGACGGTCTCGATCACCTCGAGCCCGGCCAGCACGCCGAGGTTGCCGTCGTAGCGTCCGCCGGTGCGCACGGTGTCGATGTGCGAACCCATCATCACCGGCGCAGCGCCGTCATGGTCGGGCATGGTGGCGATGACGTTGCCGATGGCGTCGACCGTGACCTCGAGACCGAGATCCTGCATCCACGTCACGACGAGGTCGCGTCCGTCTCGATCCTCGTCGGTGAGAGCAAGACGGGCGCACCCTTCGGTGCCCTCGATGGCCCCGATGGCGGCGAGGTCGGCCAGTCGTGCGGTCAGTCGATCGATGTCGATCCGCAGCGCGCCGTGGTCCTCCATGACGCGGAGAGTACCGGCGTCCCCACCACCGGGTACACCTAACGGCCGTCGCTTCACAGGGACGTCACGGACGGCGACGGAAAACGGCCGCAGGTCAGATGAGCCAGTTGAAGCGGACAACGGAGACGACCACCCACTGCTGGTCCTCGTCGAGATCGAGACCGACCACCGCCGTCGCCCAGTCGAGCTCGTTGTCGAACGGTGGACGATGGATCGCCAGGAAGTTGACGTACTCGTGGCCCCGCACGAGCGACGTGAAGCCGGCGCTGCCGCCGACCTCGTAGCTGTTGCAGGTGACCGAGCCACCACCGCCGAGCGCATCCAGCAGCAGCGGAGCGACCACGTCGCCGTAGGTGCCGTTGATGACGTCGCCGGTCCCGTCCTGCACGTACCAGTCCCGGGCCGGCTCGGCGAACGGGGCATCGCCACCGCGGACCGGCTCGAACGGCGGTCCACCGTCGAGCGAGTACCAGACACCTCGGCCGGGATCGATGACGTCGCCCAGGACCACGTCGTTCGCATCGGCCAGCGCCGAGATGAACTGCGCGAGCGCGGTCACCGGTGCCGTGTCGGTGCAGAAGTCATCTGCGGAGATGTCGCGGACGAGGAAACGACGGTTGACCCAGCCAGAGACTCCGTCTGCGGTCTCGATCGGCACCCAGTCGGAGCTACCGACCCGTTCCGCGTCGCCGGTGACGGCGATGCCGTCGACACCCGGCGCGAGGGTGCCGGCCAACGCAGCGTCCGCCGACGGCTCCGCACGAACGTTGAGGACATCGGCGGTGAGCTCGAACTCGCCGAGCTCGTTGTCACCGTCTTCGACGAACGCGACCCGATAGGTCGCTCCGAGGTCGGGCGCCGGCGCGGTCGTGGTCGTGAGACCCGGTGCAAGGGCATCCTCGTCCTCGGTCGTCGTCGTGGTCTCGGGCTCGTCGGCAGCGGCGTCATCGACGTGCTGTTCTGTGGCTTCGGTGGTCGAGGTGATCGACGTGGAGGCCGCCGTGCTGTCGGTGGTCTCGGTGGACGCACCGTCGGAACACGCGCCGAGCAACGCCGCGCCGACCAGCAGCACGGCGACGAGGTTCCGTCGGTTCGACGACATGGCTACTCCAGAGCGTTGTGGAGCCGCCGAGCCTGTTCGGCGGCCTTCGCCCTGATCTCGTCGGCATCGACGAGACTCGCTTCACCATCGCGGAGCACGGCCCGACCGTCGACGGTCGCATCCAGCGGCCGAACCGACGTCGTGTACGCCAGGTGCCACGGCGCCATCTCGGGGTACGACCACGTGACGATGTCCTCGGCCGCCTCGGGGAACAGCCGCCAGCCCTCGGCGAGCCATCCCCAGGCGAGGTCCGGGCCGACGGTGACATCGTCGGCACGAGCAGCGACGAAGGCCAGACGGAACTCGTCGAGCATCGCCGCGCCGATGCCGTCGCTGCCGAGCGCGACCGGGTTGGCGAAGCGTGCCGCTCTGGCGTCGCCGACCGAGTTGTTCATGTTCGACCGCGGGTTGTGGACGATCGTGCCGTCGAGGCCGTGGTCGTCGGCGAGGTGGACACCGTGCACGAGCAGCCAGTCGGGCCGCGTCAGGCCGGCCAGCCGTTGCGCTGCGTCACGATCGTCGATGCCCTCAGCGACATGGACGTGCACGCCGACGCCGTGCCGTGTGGCGAGCTCTGCTGCGGCGGCCAGTGTCTCGTCGCCACAGGTGAACGCGGCGTGGACCCCCACCATGCCGCGACCGCCGGCCGACAGGAACCGGTCGTTCTCCTCGAGACCACGGTGAGCCCCATCGAGACCGTGGCGATCGGTGACGCCGTAACTGCACGACACCCTGACGCCGACCTCGGCACACGCGGCGGCGATGACGTCGAGCGAACCCTCGATCGCGTTCGGGGACTCGTGGTGATCGATGATCGCCGTGCAGCCGGCCTCGAGGGCCTCGAGCGCACCGAGCTTGGCCGACCACTCGAGCATCCCGAGCGCAGGAGCGCAGACCGAGGGGTACGCGTCCGTGGGTGTGCGCGGCGGAGCCGGCATGCCCCGGGCGAGCGCCGAGTAGAGGTGGTGGTGTGCACAGACGAGGCCCGCCGTCTGGTTCGACGCGAGCTCCGGCGGGACGGGCACGACGGCTCAGGCGTCCTTGACGTCGAAGCCCTCGGCGCCGGGGACGAGCCCCTGGTCGGACCACGGGAAGTTGATCCAGTCGTCGGTCCGCTTCCACACGTAGTCACTCTTCACCAGCGCATGGCTCTTCTCGTACAGCACCGCTGAGCGGACCTCGCCGACGTTCTCCCGGCAGTGCTCCATGACGACCTTGAGCGTGTGGCCCGTGTCGCACACGTCGTCGGCGATCAACACCTTCGCGTCGCTCATGTCCACGAAGTCCACGTACGGCGGCAGCATCACCGGCACGTCGAGACGCTCGTCCACGCCCGTGTAGTACTCCACGTTCATGACGTAGATGTTCTTGACACCGAGGGCATAGCCGAGCGAACCGGCGGTGAAGAGACCACCGCGGGCGATCGCGAGGATCATCTCGGGCTGGTAGTCGTCGTCCGCGATCTGCTGGGCGAGGCTGCGCACGGCGGGGCCGTAGCCCACCCAGTCGAGGATCTCGCGGTCTGCGGTCGGTTCACCCACGGCGTCGAACTCCTGGTGGTCGGTGAAGATCTGAACCTACTCCGTCGCGGAATCGCCCGTGATTCCCTCAGCCCACACGATCCGTGACCGACCGGAGAGGAGATCGTGTCGTGGAGATGGAGACCAACGTGAACGTCCTGATCGCAGATGACAGCTCGGTGATGCGCAAGCTCGTGCGTCGAGGCCTCCGGCAGGCCGGCTTCGACGGCCATGACTTCGAAGAGGCCGAGGACGGCCAGCAGGCGCTCGACATGTTGCGCGCCGGCGGGTTCGACGTCGCCCTCGTCGACTGGAACATGCCCAACCTCACCGGCATCGAGATGCTCGAGCAGCTCCGCGCCGACGGCGACGCCAAGACCACGGTCGGCTTCGTGACCTCCGAGTCGACACCGCCGATGCGCGCTCGTGCGATGACCGCCGGCGCCTCCTTCTTCGTGACCAAGCCGTTCACCCCGGACTCCCTTCAGGAGGCCCTGGGTGGCGTGCTCGACTGAGGCGGCGACGATGCAGTACCCCAACCGCAACGAACTGCGCGAACTCCTCGAGCAGCTGGTCGGCAAGGACGTCACCGTCAAGGACACCACCGATCTCGACATGGCGCTCATCGGCAACAGCACGTACGAGTTCGTCGATGCCAGCGACGCACCCAAGTGCGTGCTCGGCATCGAACTTCCTCTCGCGCACGCGCTCGGTGCGTCGTTGGCCATGATGCCGTCGGCGCGGGCAAACGCGGCGAAGCCCGATCCAGACCTGCTCGAGGCGACGCGCGAGGTCGTCAACGTCGTGTCCGGACAGGTGAACGCGCAGAACAACGTGCACATCCGCTTGATCCCGGGTTCCGACGGCACCGCTCCGTGGGGCAACCGTCGTCCCGCTGCGGCCTACACGATCGAGATCGGGGATCTCCCGACCGGCGTGTTGGCGTTCGCGAACGCCTGACCGAACCTTCGGGGAACCCGTCGCACGATCGGTGAGGGAACCCTCATCAGCGTCGGGCTGACGCCGATGGGAGGACGTGTGTGGGCCTGGAGTGCCCCATGAACGTCCTCATCGTCGACGACAGCCCGATCATGCGAAAGATGCTCCGCCGGGACCTACGGCGTGCGGGCTTCGATCACCTTCGCATCGAAGAGGCCGACGACGGGGCACAGGCCTTCGAGATGCTCCGGCGAGGGCGCTTCGACGTGGTGTCGACCGGCTGGAACATGCCCAACATGGGCGGCCGAGAGCTCTTGGAGCACGTGACCCTGAACGACTTCGATGTCGTCGCCGGCGTGATCTCGGCGCACGCCACGAAGGCAGCGAAGCAGTCGGCACAACAGGCCGGCGCCGCGTTCTTCGTCTCCAAGCCCTTCACACCGGACACCCTCCGGGCCGAGTTGGCCGAGGTGCTCCGATGATGCGCTTCCCCACCCCGAGCGACGTGCGGGTCACGCTGGCTCGTCTCCTGTCGCACGAGGTGACGGTCGACCGAGGCCGCATCCCCAACCGCCAGCTGCTCGGTCACTGCACCTACGAGGTCGTCGACCACGCCGACCGCCTCCGTGCGATCGTCGCCGTGGAGCTGCCGCTCGCCCACTCGCTCGGTGCAGCCATGGCGATGGTCGCGCCTGATCAGGTCGACGACGACACGCCGAACCCGCACCTGCTCGAGTGCGCCCGCGAAGCGGTGAACGTGCTCGTCGGTCGGCTGGCGGTGAAGAACGACGCCGAACTGCACATCGACCCCAGCGCCGACGGCCGGCGCTTCTGGTCCGCGAGCGCCATCGACTCGTCCCATCGCATCACCGTGAAGGGCTACCGGCCCGGGACGCTGGCGATCCTCGAGTTCCGCCGAACCGGACTGCTGGCGCTCGACGCTGAACCATCGCTTCCCGACAGCGTCAGCTCGTTCGCCTGACGCAACTCAGAGTGCGATGTCCTGCGGGCGGATCGGCACCCGCGGCAGCTCGCGGCCGGTCGCGGCCCGGATCGCGGCGGCGACGGCCGGCGTCGACGAGAGGCTGGGCGTCTCACCGACGCCCTTGGCACCGAACGGGCCGCCGTCTTCGGGTTGCTCGATGAGCGCGATCCGCACGTCCGGCATGTCCACCATGGTCGGCAGCAGATAGTCGGTGAACGACGGGTTCTTCACGATCCCGTCCTCGGTCACGATCTCCTCCATCACCGCGAGACCGACGCCTTGGCTGATGCCGCCTTCGATCTGGCCGATGACGTGCAGCGGGTTGAGCGCCTTGCCGATGTCCTGACCGGTGGTCACCTCGACGACGTTCACCAGTCCGAGCTCGACGTCGACGTCGACCACCGCCCGATGCGCCGCGAAGATCCAGGTGACGTCGCTGTCGCCCTGGCCGGTCTCCGGGTCCAGCGGGAACGTGTCACGGTGCATGTGCCGCACGTCGGCCTCGAAGCGTTCGCCGGGCACTGCCGCCGCGACGGCGACGTCCACTGATCCGTCGAGAGAGCGGACACATCCGTCGACGAGGCCGAGCGATTCGACGGCGACACCCGTGCGTGCAGCGGCGGCCACGCGGACCTGTTCGGCCACCTCCTGGCAGGCCTTCAGCACCGCGGTGCCGGACATGTAGGTCTGGCGCGACGCGCTCGACGAGCCGGCCGACCCGATGTCGACCGTCGAAGCTCGCATGAGCTCGACATCGCTCGTGCCGAGCACCTCGGTCGCGATCTGTCGGGCGATGGTGACGAACCCCTGGCCGACCTCGGCTGCGGCACACCACAGCGTGACCTTGCCGTCATCGAGTCGGCAGCGGGCGTGGCTGTCGTCGATGAATCCCTCGGAGAACGCGGCGTTCTTGAAGCCGACGGCGAAGCCGACACCGCGTCGGGTGGTGAGTTCGTCGGCGGTGCGGCCGGCTCCGCCCGGCTGCTCGAACAGATCCGAGCTCCTCGCCGGGGGCATCGGGAAGGCTGCAGCGGCTTCGATGCACTCCCGCACGGGTGCCACGCCGTCGACGATTTGGCCCGTGATCATCCGATCGCCGGTCTCCATGGCGTTGAGCAGTCGGAGTTCGACCGGATCCATGTCGAGCGCGGCGGCGAGCTTGTCCATCTGGGCCTCGTGACCGAAGCACACCTGCACTGCGCCGAACCCTCGCATGGCCCCACACGGCGGGTTGTTCGTTCTGACCACCGACGCGTTCACCACCGCGTTCGGGACCTTGTACGGCCCGGGAGCGAAGCGTGCCGCGTTGGCGACCACCGCGAACGACGACGACGCATAGGCACCACCGTCGAGAACGACGTCGCACTCGACCTTCACGATCCGTCCGTCGTTCGTCGCGTGGTGCCGATAGGTCATGTGCGCCGGGTGCCGGTGCACGTGGCCGAGGAAGGACTCGTCGCGCCGATACTGCATCTTGACCGGGCGCCCCGTGTGCAGTGCGAGCAGGCACGCGTGTACGTGGAAGCTCACGTCCTCACGGGCACCGAAGGCACCGCCGGTCCCCGACAGGTGCAACCGCACCTCGTGTTCCGGAAGGCCGAGGCAGGCAGCCACCTGATCTCGGTCCTCGTGCAGCCACTGTGTGCCCAGGTAGAGGTCGACGGACCCGTCGTCAGCGGGCACGGCCATGCCGGACTCAGGCCCCATGAAGGCCTGGTCCTGCATGCCCATCACGTAGGTCCCCTCGACCACGATGTCGCCCACGGCATCGACGTCGCCGAAGCGGATGGGCACGCGACGCACGACGTTGCCGTCGGGGTGGATCGGTGGCTGTTCGTGTGCGGTCAGCGAGTCGGCGACCGGCGGCAGCTCCTCGATGTCGACGACGACCGCGGCGGCGGCTCGACGAGCCGTGTCCGGGTGATCTGCGGCCACCGCGGCGATCGGCTCGCCTTCGTACCGCACCCGATCGCTCGCGAACACCGGCTGGTCGTGAGTGATGAGGCCGTAGACCGGGCTTCCCGGAACGTCCTCGTGGGTGACGACGGCGGCGACGCCGGGGATGGCCAGCGCTGGGCCGATGTCGATCGAACGGATCCGGCCGTGCGGGATCGGCGAACGGACCGTGGCCCCCCACAGCATCCGCTCGTGGTGGAGATCGTTCGAGAACTCGAACGACCCGTCGACCTTCGACGCGGCATCAGGACGATCGACCGACCGGCCGATGCCCGCCGACTGTGCCACGTCGACGTCAGCCACGACGGATCTCCACGACGTGTTCGACCGCAGCTTCGATGCGGCCGTATCCGGTACAGCGACAGAGGTTGCCCGCAAGGGCTTCGCGCATCTGCGACGTGCTCGGCTCGGGGATCCGGTCGAGCAGGTCGTGCACGGCGACGACGAGACCCGGTGTGCAGAAGCCGCATTGCACAGCACCCTCCGTCACGAACGCACGCTGGACGTCGGTGAGGCCGTCCTCGTCGGTCGAGGACAGTCCGCCGACGCCTTCGACCGTGACGATCTCGGTGCCCACCGCGGCAGCGGCCAACTCGAGGCAGGAGCAGACCAGCACGCCGTCCACCAGCACCGAGCACGAACCGCACTCCCCCTGCTCACACGCGTTCTTCGCACCGGGCAGTCCGAGGCGTTCGCGCAGCACGTACAGGAGTGACTCGCCGATCCACGAGGAGTCGACCGTGTGCTCACGGCCGTTCACGTGGAGCTGATAGATCCCATCGACAGGGCTCGTGACGTCGGTGTTGTCGGCGTCTGGGCTCACGAGGCCACCACCCTCGTGAGCGCCCGGCGTGCCATCACGGTCACGCCATGGCGTCGGTAGTCCGCGGTCGACCGGTGATCGTCGATCGGTGATGCCGCCGCACCGACCATGGCTCCGAAGGTCTCGATCGTCCGAGGGTCGTCGATACGTGGTGACGCGGTGCCCCAATGGACGTGTCCGTCGTCCCAGCGGACGTGCTCGTCGAGAAACGCCTCGGCATCGCGACAGCGCAGCGGTGCCGGCGACACCGAGCCGAGTGCACAACGGATCGATCGGTTCGTCCCGTCCACCACGACGGCACACGTGGCGATCGAGATGACCATCGCATTGCGCGGACCGATCTTCAGGAACTCCTGAGGACCCGACGCGACAGGGAACCGGACCGCCACGATGAGCTCGTCGCTCGCGAGCGTCGTCCTCTTGACCCCCACGATGAGCTCCTCGACCGTGACCTCTCGGCGACCTCTCGGAGAGGCGAGCTCCACGACGGCATCCAGCGCCGCGAGCACGGGGATCATGTCGCCCGCGGGCGAGCCGGTGGCGAGGTTGCCGCCGACGGTGCCGGTGTTGCGGATCTGTGGACTGCCGACGGTTCGGGCTGCCTGCGCCAGCGCCGGTGCGAGATCGGCGAGCTCGTGCTCGATCACGGTGTAGGGCACCGTCGCCCCGAGCCGCAGCCAACCATCGCTCGTCGACCACGACGCGAGTTCTCGGACTCGGCGAAGGCTCACGACGGACACCGGACGGCGGTGTTCGTAGTTCACCTCGACCATCGCGTCGGTGCCGCCGGCGAGGACCATGGCCTCGGGGTCGGCCGCCAACGCGTCGAGCGTCGCGTCGATGGACGTGGGCATCGTGACGGTCATCGTTGCATCGCCTCGGCGATCCTCCGGTGGTCTCGCAGTCGCTCTTCCACCCTGTCGTCGAGCAACTGCCCTCCTTGCACGATGATCCGACCCCCGACGATCGTCGTGTCGGCGCCGAGCGGCCCACACCGCAGCCACGCCTCGATCGGGTCGTCCCACGCACCGGCGAACCGCAGCCCGTCGAGGCGCCAGATCGCGACGTCGCCGACGGCGCCCACGGACAGCTCTCCGAGCTCCCCCTGCCGTCCGAGGCAGGCGGCGCCACCGATCGTCGCCATCTCGAGTGCATCGCGTGACGTCATGAGCGAGCGAGTGCCGTCGAGGAACCCCCGCAGACGGCCGCTCAACATCGCGTTGCGGGACTCGGTCCACATCGAACCCGAGTCGGCGCTGGCAGAACCGTCGACGCCCAGGCCGACGGGCACACCTGCAGCGCGCAGCTCACGAACCGGGGCGACACCTGCACCGAGGATCATGTTCGAACTCGGGCAGTGCGCGACGCCGACGCCCCATCCACCGAGCCGCTGGATCTCTGCATGGTTCGGTTGCACGCAGTGGGCGATCCAGGTTCGGTCGGTGTGCCAGCCGACGCGTTCCAGGTAGTCGACGGGACGACAGCCGAACTGCTCGAGGCAGAAGTCGTCCTCGTCGACGTCCTCGGCCAGGTGAGTGTGCAGGCGGACATCGAGCCGCTCGGCGAGCGCTGCGGTACCGGACATGAGCTCGGTCGTGACCGAGAACGGCGAACACGGCGCCAGCGCCACACGGGTCATCGCGCCATGGGCACGATCGTGATGACGGGCGACCGCAGCTTCGGACTCGGCGAGGATCGTGTCGTCGTCCTGCACCACGGAGTCCGGCGGCAACCCACCGTCCTTCTCCGACAGCGACATCGATCCGCGCGTCGGATGGAAACGGACCCCGACGTCCAGCCCTGCCGCGATCTCTGCCGACAGCAGATCGCCGCCTCCCGCTGGATGGACGTACAGGTGATCGGTCGACGTCGTGCAGCCGGACTCGGCCAGTTCCGCGAGCCCGACCCAGGCGGACACGAACGCTGCCTCCTCGTCGAGCCGGGCCCACTTTGGATACAGCGTCTGCAACCAGTGGAAGAGGTTGCCGTCGAGAGCCGGCCCGTAGGCCCGGGTGAGGTTCTGATAGAGGTGATGATGGGTGTTGAT
>JAHDHM010000013.1:0-2164 GCA_020631315.1 Acidimicrobiales bacterium | reverse complement strand
CGGTTCGGTCCCGGACGTGCCGACGCCGGTCACCACCCCGTCGGTGATCGCGAGCCAGCCGCCGGGCAGCTCGCGGCGCTCGGCGTCGACCGTCGCCAGCAGACGGGCGTCGTGGATCAGCAGGTCCTCCATCGCCCCCACAAAGGTACGAGAAGCCCGGGCCGGTCGCCGATCGCTCGTGTGAATCGTCGATGACGGAACCGCTCAAGGGGACACCCCGATCGTGTCGACACCTGTGAGCGACGTCCGTGCGACCTGAATCGGACGAGCGGTGCCATGACGACGAACCCCACAACCGACGCCGCGACGACTCCGGCACAGCCGGAGACCTTCCGCTGTGAGACCGGCCAGTCAGCACGACTGCGCGAAGCCGACTCGGTCGCGATGGACCGTGCGTGGACGATCCGAGCCCACGACGACGATCGGTTCGCCATCACCCCGTACACCCGCCCGGCTTGGCTGCGGCAGGGCGTGATGGTCGACGTCGAGATCCGCCATCCAGGTGGCCGCGAACACTTCACGACACCGGTCGCCGAGATCCGCGACGACGAGGGTGGGACGACCTGGGTCTGGTTCGAACAGCCGCCCGAGACCGACCACATCGACCTCCGGCGAGCGCCTCGCGCCGACCTGTCTGCTGAGATCACGTGGGCCACGCTCGACCCCGATCGACGTCCCGGTGACGACCGAGAGGCCGAGTTGACCAGCCTGAGCGCGACCGGCATGCGCATGCGCCTCAACGACCGGCCTCTACCCGAACGGCACGGCTTGATCGTCTGCTCGCTCCATCTCCACGTCGCCCGCGTCAACGTCGTGGGCCGTGTGGTGGGTGTCGCCGGTGACAGCGACACGATGGCAGGTGATGCGCGCATCGACTTCCGCGACGTCACCGACGAGACGCGACGCCTGCTCGACGCAGAGGTCGCCCGACACCTCGACCTGCCGGTCGACCTCCGCCCTCCGGAGCCGATCGCGCCATGGTCACGCGAGCACCTGCTGGCGCTGGCGAGAACGACATATCGATCGACGGACAGGTGGGTTCGATGATCAGCAACTACAAGGTGGCCACCGATCACATGCTCTTCCTGAGCCGTTCGGGTGACCCCATGCTGGGAACACAGACCAAGGCACAGGCCGCGTGGGCCGACGGTTTCATCGTGAAGCTCTTCAAGCTCCCACGATGGATGGAGGACGGCACCGAGGTGTCCATCGAGGCCCGACATCCAGACGGACGTCACGTCTTCACCTCGACGATCATGACGATCGAGCGAACCGACGATCACGCCGAGGTGGTGCTGTCGCAGCCACTCACCGCGAGGAGCATCGAGTTCCGTCGAGCCCGGCGAGTCGATCTCGATCGACACCTGCTGTGGTCGAGGCTCGACGCAGACGGTCATCCAGGTGTCGAACACGACGGCACGCTCGTCAACCTGAGCGCCACCGGACTGCGCTTCCGGACCCGGTCTGAGCTACGCGAAGACGAACTGTTGATGTTCTCGCTCGGCCTCGACGGCCAACGGGTGAACGTCTGGGGACGCGTCGTCGGCAGCAACGGCGCAGCCGGCGAGGTCAGGGTCGACTTCGGCATGATCGACGTGCCGACGCGTCGGGAACTCGTCGCCGTCGTGGCTGACCATCGGCAAGAACCTGCGTCAGAGGTCCTGCTCACCGTCGGCATGTTGTCGGAGCGCCTCACCAAGGCCCGGCTCGCCTACGACGTCTGATCGGCGCTCAGTCGCGGGCCCGGTAGAGCACCTGGCCGTCGACGGTCTCCGATTCGTAGCCATCGTGAACTCCGAGCGCGGTCTCCGACCCGCCGAGCACCAGGTAGCCCCCAGGGCGTAGCACGTCGCGTCGCACACGTTCCAGGATCTGACGCCTCGTCTCGACGGAGAAGTAGATCAACACGTTGCGCAGCAGCACGATGTCCGATTGTGGGACATGGCCCCAGTCGGCGATCAGGTTGATCTGCCGGGTCTGCACCAGCGACCGCAGCTGTCGACGGACCACGACCTCGCCGCCGTCCTCGACGAAGTGACGGCGCAGCTGCGCCTCGTTCAGCCCACGTCTCGTCTCGGCACTCGAGTACCGGGCGGCGGCGGTCCGAGCCACGACGTTGGAGTCGAGGTCGGTGCCGAAGATCCGGAACCTGCCGGGCTCCATC
>JAHDHM010000369.1:1678-3765 GCA_020631315.1 Acidimicrobiales bacterium | reverse complement strand
GCCGCCGTGGCGGCGAAGTGAACACCACTGCGGACATCGGTGGCGTTGACGCGGGCGCGTGCCTCGTCGGCGGTGAGGAGCCCGATCTCTTCCTCGGTGAACCCGTGGGCGCGCTCGGCGTCGATGAGCGCGCGCTGTCGCTTCTCCTGCGGTGCATTGCGAGCCAGGTAGACGGTGCCGCCCTTTTCGTAGCCACAGTCGATGCCCTGCGCACGGGTGACCCGGCCGACCTCGTCCACCGAGTCGAAGACGGCCCGGGCGAGCCGCATCGCCTCGTCGTGTGAGCTCCACTTGGCGAAGGTGTCCACACCGGCCACGAGCTCGCCGACGCACCAGCCACCGTTGCGGCCGGAGGCGCCGAACCCACAGATGTCCTTCTCGAGCACCACCACCCGCAGCTCCGGGTCGAGTTCGGTGAGGTACCAGGCGGTCCACAGTCCGGTGAACCCACCGCCGATGATCGCCACGTCGGCGGACGTGTCGCGGCGGATCGGGTTCTGGGGCGTGAGGTCACCCTCGAACGTGTCGAGCCACAGCGAGAGCCCGCGATACGGATCGCTCCGGTCGTCCGGCGCCATCAGGGGTCGTCCGTGTCGGCGAGGTCGGGGTTGTGCCAGACGATCAGCACCGAGTTGCCGTCGACCGTGTCGTCGGCGAGGTACCCGGGCAGCGCATGGTGGGCGACGAAGCCGTTCTCGAGCTGGAACGTGAGGGTCGGGTCGTAGAGTTCGCCGGCCTTCACCCGGTCGATGTACTCGTCGGCAGTCATGGCTGCCTTGTGCTCGGCGTACCCGGGGAGCACGCCTCCGGCCACGATGCCGCGCTTGCCCAGGTCTCGTACGCACTGTTTCCGCAGGTCGTACAGCCGGCGACCGATGCCGCGGCCCCGATACTCGGGCAGCACCGCGATGCTCGTGCCGTAGTACCAGGGGTTGTCGGCGTCGTGCTCGCTCGCGCCGTCGTCGCCGGCGATCTCCGACAGCGTGTGGTTCGGCGAGTCGAGCGAGAAGTCGACGAGCAGGCCGAGGCCGATGCCGATCGCACGGTCGCCATCGAGCACCATGAAGTTGCCCTCGGGAAAGTTGGCCGCGAGCTTGGCGACACCATCGGCGTCGTAGAGATCGTCGGCGTCGATCGTGGTGAACACGGTGTGTTCGATCGCCGCCAACTCGTCGGCCCGTTCGACCGTGATGCGTTCGTAGCGGAGCTCGCTCATGGGAAGTCGATCTTCTGGAACTCGTTGTGGCTGGGCAGACCCCAGCAGGCCCAGAACTCACGCGTTCGGGGCCGCATCACGACGGCGCCCGACGACTCCACCCGATACGGTTCCTGCGCGACCTGGCAGACGGCCTCGGGGTCCCGCGTGAGCGCGATCATGTCGTCGACGTCGAGGTCGTCGCGATCGAGGAACTCCTGCGCGACCTCCAGCCGGCGAACCGAGGACGCCTGCATCGTGGCATCGCGCGGTCCCTGCACTGCGGTCGTCGCCTCGTCGAGTGTGTGGTTGGTGTGGACGAGGGCGTCGTCGCCGAGTCGCTCGAACGGACGGGCGCTCGGCATCGCCTCGATCGAGTAGCCGTAGCCCTCACCGTCGAACACGGAGAAGTTGTGGCCACCGGCGAGGTCGGCCCCGAGCACGGCGTCCTTCGCCCGCTGGGCGCTCGGCTGGTTGATCGCCTCGCGGACGACCTGGGGCCACGTGACACCGGCGACCCCGTCGGTTGCGGTCAGATTGTTGATCCCGACGCAGACACCGTCTTCGCTCATGCCCATCTGCCCCAACGCGCCGCAGGTGGTGAAGACGAGCGACGCGGGCCCATCGGTGGGGTTCACCCGGAGCAGGATGACGTGCTCGGTGGCGGTGTCGTGCATGTCCCAGGTCTGCGCGAAGAAGCCGTTGCCCTCCGCCGAACGATGGTCGGGAACGATGAAGGCGGTGCAGTCGTCCTCCACGACGGTCGGTGGGTGGGCACCCCCGACCGCGGCCCGGACGGTGTCGACGAAGTCGGTGAAGCCGCCGACGACGATGGCCTCGGCCGAGGTGATCCCGGCGGCCCGCGCCATGGCGTGCATCTCTGCCGCCAGTG
>JAHDHM010000369.1:0-1668 GCA_020631315.1 Acidimicrobiales bacterium | reverse complement strand
CAGGTCGAGGACGTCGGCCCGCTCCATCGGTCCACCGCTCCAGCGTCCGGACATGACGAGCTCGATGCGTTCCTCGGTGTAGTGCCGAATCTCCTCGGCGAAGGCCGCCCCGTGGGTGTGCCCCATCTCCTCGGGCGTGCCGGCGACGTCGAGCACTCGAATCGGAGGACGTTTCATGGCTGCAATCATGACGAACCTTCACGGCGAGTTCAACCACGTTCAACGAATTCAGTTGCAAAGAGGACCTCGGTAGTGTTGAATCCGTTGCCATGAGCCTCGATTACGACCCGCTGACCGCCCCTGCGCCCACCGGTCTCGATGCCGACGCCGACCGCCACCTCTGGGGCCACTTCTCCGCCCTCGGCCGCAGCGTCGACGGTATGCCGATCATCGAACGTGGTCAGGGCTGCTACGTGTGGGACAACCACGGCAACCGCTACCTCGACGGCCTCGCCGGGCTCTACACCACCCAGGTCGGTTACGGCCGCCCCGAACTCGCCGAAGCGGCGTACGAGCAGATGCAGACGCTCGGCTTCTTCCCGATCTGGACCTACGCCCACCCGAAGGCGGTGCAGCTGGCGAAGCGGCTGTCCGACCTGTCCCCCGGCAACCTCAACCGCGTGTTCTTCACCAGCGGTGGCAGCGAGTCGGTCGAGTCGGCGTTCAAGCTCGCCCGCCAGTACTTCAAGATGCGCGACGAACCCGACCGCATCAAGGTGATCAGCCGGAACCTCTCGTACCACGGCACGACGATGGGCGCCCTCTCGATCACCGGCCTCGACTACGCCAAGACCCCCTTCCTCCCGCTGGTGCCGGGGGCGCTGAAGGTCAGCAACACGCAGGACTTCAAGCTGCAGTACGAGGGTGACCCCGAACTGCTCGGCATCGCGGCGGCGAACGAGATCGAGCAGTGCATCATCGACAACGACCCGTCGACGATCGCGGCCGTCTTCCTCGAACCGGTCCAGAATGCCGGCGGCTGCTTCGTGCCGCCCGACGGCTACTTCCAACGGATCCGGGAGATCTGCGACCAGTACGGCGTGCTGCTCGTGTCCGACGAGGTCATCTGCGCCTACGGCCGGCTCGGCCACATGTTCGGTTCACAGGCACTGGGCTACCAGGCCGACATCATCACCACGGCCAAGGGCCTCACCTCCGGGCACTCCCCGTTGGGGGCCGTGCTCGTCTCCGACAAGGTCGCCGAGCCGTTCGCCAACACCGACAAGATGTTCCTCCACGGCTTCACCTTCGCCGGGCATCCGGTCAGCTGCGCCGTCGCCCTGGCCAACCTCGACATCATCGAGAACGAGAAGCTCAACGAGAACGTGCTGGCCAACGAGGATCTGTTCCGATCGTCGCTGGACACGTTGGCCGACCTCCCCATCGTGAGCGATGTCCGGGGCAAGGGCTACTTCTACGGCATCGAGCTGATGAAAGACGCCGACAAGGGCATCGCCTTCAGCGAGGCGGAGGCCGAACATCTGCTGCGCGGCTTCCTCTCGCTCCGGCTCGCCGAGCTGGGGCTGCTCTGTCGGGCCGACAGCCGCGGCGAACCCGTGATCCAGCTGTCGCCGCCGATCATCGCCGGCCCCGAACAGATCGACGAGATGACGAGCATCATCCACCAGACCCTCACCGAGGCGATGGTCGAGATGCAGAAGTTCGACG
>JAHDHM010000368.1 GCA_020631315.1 Acidimicrobiales bacterium | reverse complement strand
TGACGCTTCACCTTCACCGGGTGCAGGTGGTACAGCACCGAGTTCATGATCACGTAGGAACGGTTCCTCGGGCTGTCGGTGTAGCCCTTGCGGAAGATCGAACCCGGTCGGAAGATCGAGTTCCAGGCCTGGGAGCCCTGGGTCTTGTCGATCGCAGTGTTCAGGCCGTCCTGCAGACGCTCCGGGACACTGGGCTTGCGCTTTTCGATGGTCTTGGCCATGAGTTACTCGGAACCTCTCAGAACCGCATGCCGTAGGCGTAGCCGTGGTTGTTGGTACGGCCGTGGACGTCGCCCTCGGCCGGAGGGTTGTTGGTGACCTTGCCCATGGTGATGACACCGGTCGGGCAACGGTCGACGCACAGTGCACAACGCGTGCAGACGTCGTCGTCGATCACGAAGATCGCGTGGTCCTGTGGATCAGCTCCCGGGAGCTCGGCACCGATCGCCTCGTCGATGGCGTCGGTGGAGAGCAGCCAGATGCACTTCCACGGGCAGATGTCGACGCAGCCCTCGCACATGATGCACTCGGACTGGTCGATGTGGATGAACTGCTTCGGCTTGACCGCAGCAGCCAGATAGTCGGCGTCGACCGCCTGGAGGACGTAGTCGTCGCGGAACTCCGGCAGTGGCGGGTTCGCGTCGGTCGTGGCCATCAGGCCTCCCGCACCAGGGGACGGCCGAAGTCGGACGGCGTCGCCTGCGCATCGGCCTTGGCCTTGGCGCGGTCGCCACGCTTCTGCCAGTACAGCGCCACGACCGGGATGAGACCCATGGCGATCAGGTGCTGCACGACGATGATGACGTCACGGACGGCCTGGTAGGTGATGGTGAACGGGAACCATCCACCCTGGGCCTGTGCCTCGATGATGCCGCCGGGACCGACGAAGAGCTTCTCGGTGTCCCAGCCCTCGGCGTCGACCCAGTCGATGAACTGGTCCGGCCACATACCGAACACCAACATCAGCAACATGAAGACGTAGGCCGAGCCGATCATCGCCTCACCCCACGTGGTGGGCTGATCGGCAGGTCGGATGTTGGCGTAGACGATGATCCCTGCGGTCATTGCGAAGGTGAGCACCGTGGCCACGATGAAGGCGACCATGTCGATTCGTCCTCCTTGTGAATTGACGCACAATGTACCCGGACACGGGCACGCGCGGTAATTCAGCGAGACAAGTTTGCGAACGGGGTGGCACGCAGATCCGTAGGGGATCCCGTGGTGCACGACAGGGACGGCCGGCACACGTGTGCAGAGCGTACGCCACGCGCGGGACCGGTGAGAACGTCGGAGTGGATCTGATCCGTTCGCGTGCCGTCGCGACAGCGAATCGCGGCGCGAGGTTCACCGTGGGGGTCCGGCAGTGGCACAATGTCGTGTCCGAGTGCGACGACGTGCTCGGCGCCACATCAGACATCGCCGTGGCCGCAGGTCGCGGCGATCGAAGTTGATCGACCGACGGAACCCGGCAGCAGTCCGGGCCGGCGGAGGTACCAGTGACCGAAGTTCCCGATTATCTGCTCCAGCGCTCCCGTGACGCCCGCCAGCGTCTCACGGGTGAGGGCGGTGACGCCGGTGATGGCGGCGGCGCCGTCGCCACGACCGACTCCTCGTCCGGTGCAGCTCCCGCCGCAGCCGCCGCTGCGTCGCCCGCCTCAAAGTTGGCGCCGATCTCGCCGTCGCCCGTGGTGCCGCCGAAGCCGGAGGATCCTGCGGTCACGGCCGCGAACACCCGACACAAGATCCCGCTGTGGGCGCTGTCGGTGCTGTTCCTCATGCCGTTCTGGGGCATCGTCTACGTGCAGCTGCTCGGCGGCAACGACATCGAAGAGGTCACCGCTCTCGGCAGTGGCGCCGTCCTCTACACCCAGCAGGGTTGCGCCGGTTGCCACGGAGCCGCCGGTCAGGGTGGCGTCGGCCGTCAGCTGAACGAAGGTGAGGTCCTCCTCACCTTCAACTCCGCCGTCGACATGAAGGCGTGGGTCCGTGCGGGCACCGAGGAATGGGGTGTCGGCAACGTCATCGGCAACGCCGACCGCCCCGGTGGCGCACACCTCGCCGGTGACTTCGGCGTGATGCCGGGCTTCGCCGGCCTGAGCGACGCCGACGTCTTCGCCGTGTCGCGCTATGTGCGCGAGCAGCTCTCGGGTGAGGAACTCACCACCGAGGAGATCGACGAGCTCGACCACAAGTGGGAAGAGTTCGGCGGCGGCGGTGCCGCTGGTGGTGGCGGCGGCCACTGAGGTCTGACATGCCCCGCCACGACGTCGTGGTCGTCGGCGGTGGCGTGGCCGGGGCGGCGATCGCTCGCCGCCTCGCAGCGCGTGAGCTGGACGTCGCGGTCCTCGAGCAGGGCTCGAAGGATCAGCGCTCGGGCGGTTCGTGGGTACTGACCCCGTACGCAGCCGCCGAGCTGCGCTCGCTGTCGGCTCGCGTCGACGCCGCCGACCTGGTCCTGCTCGACGGTGTGCGGGTGCTCGCCCACGGGCGCACGGTGCGCCTCCCGTTCGATCACGCGGGCGACGCGGTCTCGGTACGGCGCGACGCGGCTCGCTCCGCCTTCGCCTCCGCGGCGATCGACGCAGGCGCCACCTGGTACTGGGACACGACCGCGTTGTCGCCGCTGCTCGACGACGGCGTCATCGTCGGTGTGTCCACACCGCAGGGCCCGATCCACGGCGATGTCTTCGTCGTCGCCGACGGCGCCTTGTCGCGATTCGGAAGAGCCCTCGGCACCTCACGACGTCGGACCCGTCCGCAGGCGCTGGTGGCTGTCGCCACCGTCTCGGATCTTCTCGACGAACCCGATGACGGCGGCAACTGGCTCGACATGGCCATCGACCTGCGCGAGCGGTTCGATCTGCCGGTGCCCGGGCTCGGTTGGGTCGCGCCGATACCGGAGGGGCGTCACGACGTCGGGGTCGGTGTGCTCAACACGTTCCGGGACTCCGACTCGGTGGCGATCGCCGACGTGCTCGACCAGTGGCGTCGGCACGCCCCGAGCATCGCCGGGCACCCTGACGTGGCGTTGGCGACCGACATCGGACGCATCCCACTCGGTGACGGTGTCTGGCCGCGGACGGGGCCGAACTGGTTGGCGATCGGCGATGCCGTCGCGATGACCAGCCCGGTCAACGGTGCCGGTGTCTCCGCTGCACTCAGCACCGCCCACCTTGCCGCTCCGGTCGTCGACGCCGCGATCCGCCAGCGTGACGGACTTGCGATCCGCCGCTACGAACAGCTGCTCGACGACCACCTCGGCGACGAGCTCCGTGTGGGTCGTGTGGCGGGGCGGCTTCTGGCCGAGCCTCGCGTCAACGGTCTCGTCACGCGCGCTGCGACGTGGTCCGACGCCGCGCTCGCACGCGCCGTGCAACTGGCCACCGCGAGCGACGAGAGCGTGCCGCTCGGGCGGCTGCAACGGCTGGTGGCGAACGCGGCCAGGTTGGTGCCGGAGCCTCCCGAGCACCACTGACGTTCCAGAGGGTCAGCCCTGTGCGACGACCTCGAGCGCAGCGTCGTGAGCGATCGAGCAGACCTCGTCGATGATGTCGTCGGTGTGGGCCAGTCCGGCGAACATGACCTCGTAGGCGCCCGGTGCCATGGCGACGCCGCGGGCCAACATCGCGTGGAAGAGCTTGGCGTACTGCTGCTCGTCGGTGGTCGACGCCTCGTCGTAGTTCTCGGGCGCCGTCGAACCACAGAACAGCCCGACGAGGGTGGCGACGCGTGAGACGACGGCGGTGAAACCGGCCGAGTCGAGGGCATGC
>JAHDHM010000367.1 GCA_020631315.1 Acidimicrobiales bacterium | reverse complement strand
GGTGAGCTCAGCAACTCGCAGATGCACGAGGAGATCGAACAGCGGACCCCGGCCGACCTGTGGACCGATCGTTCGTTGATGTGGTACGCCACCACGGTCAAGCTGCACCTCGAGGCCGAGGGCATGATCCTCGTGAGTGGGTCCCCACACAAGCTCACGCTGCCGTAGCCCGCGCCGGCCGGGTCAGGTCGGGTCGATCGGTTCGATCACCCGTTTGCGGCGGTGTTCGAACAGCAGCGAGGTGCGCTCGTCGAACACGCCGGGAAAGCTGCTGATCTGCGTGAGGATCACCCGCTGGAGCGCGTCGGCGTCGGCGATCGCCAGGTGGATCACGGCGTCTTCGATGCCGGTGATGAGGTGGAGGCCGATCGTCTCGGGCAGCGCCCACATGTGGTCGAGGAAGCCCTCGATCACCTCGTCGCTCTTCGGTTGGAGTCGGACGAACACGAGAGCCTGAAGGCCGCGGCCGAGGGACGCCAGGTCAACGTCGGCGTGGTAGCCGTTGATCGCGCCGGACTGCTCCAGGTCTCGCACACGGGCGAGTGTGGTCGAGGGTGCGAGACCCGCAGCCTGCGCCAGGGCGCGGTTCGTCTGTCGGGCGTCCTGTTGCAGTTCGCGGACGAGTACGAGGTCGGCTGCGTTGGTGAGGCGTTCGGTCATGGTCCGTCGTCCGTTCGGGATCGTGGGGCCCGAACCGGCCCCGGAATGAACATCCTTCGCTTGAGGGAGATGCTACCGAATCTTGTTCGAAGCCCTCGACTCATTGACGAACGAAGCCGATACTTCAGACAACAAACTCGTGCAACGATCGGAGTCCGCCATGGCCATCGTCGAGAACTACCGACTCGAGGACCGTTTCCGCGCCGATGAGGGCACCGTCTTCCTGACCGGTATCCAGGCGCTCGCCCGGCTTCCCCTCGAACAGCTTCGGGCCGACCGAAGGGCGGGTCTCACGACGGCCGCGTTCGTCTCCGGGTATCAGGGATCGCCGCTCGGTGGCTACGGCGAGGCCGTGGTCATGGCCGGCCGGACCGAGCCCGATCTGCCACTGGTGTTCAAGCAGGGCATGAACGAGGAGTACGCCGCAACCGCCGTGATGGGGTCGCAGCTCGCAGCCGCCCGACCGGACTCCACCTACGACGGCGTCGTCGGCATCTGGTACGGCAAGGCCCCGGGAGTCGATCGAGCCGCCGACGCACTGCGACACGCCGTGTTCGCCGGGACCTCGATGCACGGCGGCGCGGTCGCCATCGTCGGCGACGACCCCAATGCGAAGTCCTCCACCGTGCCGTCCTCATCGGCGGGGCTTCTGTCGGACATGCACATGCCGCTGCTCTACCCGGGCGATCCCGCCGAGGCCCTCGACCTGGGCCGCCACGCCATTGCGCTCAGCCGCGCCACCGGCCTCTGGTCGGCGCTGAAGATCGTGGCCGACGTGGCCGACGCAACCGCCAACGTGGACCTCGACCCCGACCGCGTCAACCCGATCATCCCACTGCTCGACGGACAGCCGTACCACCACGTTCCCGACGGTCGCCTACTCACGCCGCACACCGTCGACATCGAGCGCGAGATTCTCGAGATCCGCTACGAACTCGCCCGCACCTACGCCGCCGACAACAAGCTGAACCATGTCACCGTCGATCCGACCGACGCCTGGATCGGGCTCATTGCATCGGGCATCACCTACCGCGAAGTCCGCGAGGCGCTCGCCCGGCTCGGCCTGGCCGATGAACGGGCGATCGCCGGCGCCGGTATTCGGCTCCTCAAGATGGGCATGCCCATGCCGTTCAACCAGGCGACGATGCGATCGTTCGCCCGCGGCCTCGACGAGATCTTCGTGATCGAGGAGAAGCAGCCGAACATCGAGAGCCTGCTGAAGGACGCGCTGTACGCCATGCCCGACCGGCCGAGTGTCGTGGGCAAGCGGGACGAGGACGGTCACAACCTTCTGCCGTCGTGGGGCGCGCTCGACGCCGACGGCATCGTGCCCATTCTTCGGGGCCGGCTCGAGGGCCGCATCGCCGACCGGCTCATTCCGGCGAAGAAGGAACGCATCCGGATTCCGGTCGCCGTCGGTGGCGCCGAGCGCACGCCGTTCTTCTGCTCCGGCTGTCCACACAATCGCAGCACCGAGGTGCCCGACGGCGCCCTCGTGGGCGCCGGCATCGGCTGCCACACGATGACGCTCCTCATGGACGAAGACCGGGTCGGCGACATCGCCGGGCTGACCTGCATGGGGAACGAGGGCACGCAGTGGATCGGCATGGCGGACTTCGTCGAGTCCACCCACCTCATCCAGAACCTCGGCGACGGAACCTTCTTCCACTCGGGGCAGCTCGCCATTCAGGCGGCGATCGCCGCGGGCGTCGACATGACCTACAAGATCCTCCACAACGGAACGGTGGCCATGACGGGCGGCCAGGATCCGGAGGGGCAGCTCGGGTTGGCCGACATGGCCGCCATGCTGCAGACGCAGGGTGCGGCCAAGGTGCTGATCACGAGCGATGATCCGCCCCGCACACGGGCCCACGCCCTCCCGAGCTCGGTCGATGTGTGGGATCGCACCCGCATCATCGAGGCACAGGAGCATCTGGCCGAGATCCCTGGAGTAACGGTTCTCATCCACGATCAGGCATGTGCCGCCGAGGCGCGCCGGGCCCGGAAACGTGGCCTGGTGGAGACGCCGAACCAGCGGGTCGTGATCAACCATCGGATCTGCGAGGGCTGCGGCGACTGCGGTCAGGTGTCCAACTGTCTCTCCGTGCAGCCGCTCGAGACCGAGTTCGGTCGCAAGACGGTGATCGACCAGACGACCTGCAACCTCGACTTCAGCTGTCTGGAGGGCGACTGCCCGTCCTTCATGACGGTCACGACGGCGACACCCGGCCGATTCGCCCGGCTGCTCGGCCGAGTGCTCCCCGACCGCAGTCCGGCGGCACCCGCTCCGTCCGAGAAGCGGGCCGCCGTCCCGGCGCCACCCGCAGTTCCGGCGCCCGTACCCGTCGTGCCGACCGACGACTTCGCCATGCGGATCACCGGCATCGGGGGCACCGGCGTCGTCACCGTCGCGCAGGTGATCGGTACCGCGGCGATGCTCGACGGCTACGACGTCCGCGGTCTCGACCAGATCGGACTCTCCCAGAAGGCCGGCCCGGTCGTCAGCGACGTCCGGTTCTCGCGCAATGGCCCGTCGTTCACGAACCGGCTGGGCGAAGTCCAGGCCGATCTGCTCCTCGCCTTCGACCAGATGGTCGCAGCGTCCGGCAAGGGCCTGCTCACCGCCGACGACGATCGGACGGTCGTGGTCGGCTCGACCTCGGCGACCCCGACGGGGGCGATGATCACCCATCCGGAACTCGCCATGCCGAGCGCCGACGAACTCGAGGCGACCATCAAGAGCTGGACCCGCTCCAACCATCATTGGGCGGATGCCCAGGCCCTGACCACGGGGCTCTTCGGATCGGCCACGACTGCGAACATCTTCGTGGTCGGCATGGCCGTCCAGGCCGGCGCACTGCCGATCGCACCCGAACACCTGGAGGAGGCCATCCGCCTGAACGGCGTCGCCGTCGACGCGAACCTGGCGGCCTTCCGGTGGGGTCGCGTGCAGGTCGTCGATCCAGCGGCGGTCGACACACACGCCGGCAGCGAGCCGACGGTCGCGACGGAAGCCACCGAACGGTTCACCTCGGAGCTCGACTCGTTGGGTGTGACCGGCGAGCTCAGGAACCGATTCGACCGCCTCGCCGGCGAACTCGAGGCGTGGGGCTCGGCCGACACACCGCTCG
>JAHDHM010000366.1 GCA_020631315.1 Acidimicrobiales bacterium | reverse complement strand
GAGGACACTGTGTGCGGCAACACCATGGTCTCGAGGAGCGTCGGTGATCTCGTCAACACAACTACCCGGTGGACACGTGCCCGGTGTCCCGGGTGCCACCGAGCGTGAAGGACGGCGTGTCGTGACGGACAGCCCGCGGATCGAGAGCCTGAAGGTGCTCGACCTCGACGCGTGCACCGACCCGCGCTGGGCGGGGGTCTCGACCGGGCGGCGATGTGAGCTGTTCACCGACCAGCGTTGGCTGGCCACGATCCGTGACGTGTACGGGTTCGACCTCCGAGCTCGGGTGGTGCTCGAGACATCGGCATCGGGTGCCGAGCACTTGATCGCGGCGTTGCCCTACGCCGTCATCGACGATCCACGCGGTCGACGGGTCGTGTCGCTGCCGTTCGCCGACTTCGTGGACGTACCGGTCGACGACGCGTGCTGGACGATGCTGGCTGGCCCGATCCTGGACCTCGACGCGCCGGTGGTGCTCGACACGCCCGAGGGTCACCCTGCGGTCCACGATCCTCGTTTCGAGTCGGCGATCACCGGTGTCCACCTGGTGCTCGACGGTGCCACCGACCCGGACGAGGCGATGGCCGGCTACGCCACGCTGCCGCGCCGCCAGATCCGGCGGGCGGCCCGCGACGGCATCGAGTTCTCGTTGACGACGTCGCGGTCCGTGCTGGAGGACTTCCACCGCCTGCACGTCGAGGTGCGCAAGTACCGACACGGCCTGCTCGCCCAACCGTTCGACCTGTTCGCCGCGCTCCACGAGCGCTTCTTCGAGACCGGTGCCGGTGTGATCGTCCAGGGCACCGTCGACGGACAGCTGGTCGGCGGCTGTCTGCTGCTCAAGACCGACGACGCCTGGCACTACAAGTTCGCCGTGTCCGATCCTGACTGGCGTCGGTCCGGTGTGTCGCATGGTGCCGTCGATGCCGCCCGTCGCTTCGTCCATGGCGAGGGTGGTGGTGTCGCGCTGGACTTCGGGCGCAGCGACTTGGCCGATGCCGGTCTCGTCGAATTCAAGCGTCGGTTTCGTCCCGACGAGCAGGCGCTGTGGTGCCACAGGTCGGGCGAGCAGGCGCCGTCGCAGTTCGGGCGGGACTTGCATCGGATCACCGAGCTGTTCGTCGACCCGTCCGTTCCCGATCACGTCACCGCAGCCGCGGGGGCGACCCTCTACCGGTACTTCGCGTGAGGCCCATGAAACGCTGGATCGTCCTTTTCTCCGCCTTGTCGCTCGTCGCCGCCGCATGCGGCGCTGCCGAGACGGCACGGCCCGACATCACCGCAGTGCCCGAAGAGCTGCTGCTGAGCGGCGACGGGGGCGGCGACCCCGACGACGAGATGGCTGCGTCGGGCGACGACGCGGTCGCAGCGGGCGACGAGGACGCGACCTCCGCAGGCGAGGATGACGCCGCCGCGCCGGCGACCGGCTCCGAGGCGGGTGTGCCCGTGCCGGCGACGTTCGTGCCCGGTCCCGCGCCGGCCGACACAGAGTGGATGCGGCTGTCCGTGGCCGGCAACCAGATCGTCGATGCGTCCGGTTCAGCGCGCCGCCTCGTCGGCGTCAACTTCTCCGGGTCCGAGTACGCCTGCGCCCAGGGCTGGGGCATCTGGGACGCACCTCCCACCCAGGCCTCGATCGACGCGATGCGCAGCTGGGGTGCCAACGCGGTCCGCATCCAGCTGAACGAGCACTGCTGGCTGGGCCGCAACGGTGTCGACCCGGCGTTCGGCGGCGACGCCTATCAGGCGGCGGTCCTCGAGTGGGTCGACCTGCTCGCCGCCAACGGCATGTGGGTCATCGTCGGCATGTCGTGGAGCGGTCCCGGCACCGACCTCGGCCAAGGCGGCAAGAAGATGCCGAACCGGGACCACAGCATCGACTTCTGGACGTCGGCCGCGACAGCGCTCGCCGACCGCAACAACGTGCTGCTCGGTCTCTACGGCGAGGTGCACGAGGTCGGCTGGGACTGTTGGTACGCCGGCTGTGAGATCGACGGCTGGTCGGCCGTCGGCATGCAGGAGCTGGTGAACGTCGTCCGATCGACACCAGCCGAGCAGCCGCTGCTCATCGGTGGCATCGCCTGGGCGAACGACGCGAGCCGCTTCGTCGAGCTGCTGCCGAGCGACCCGCTCGGCGGGATCGTGCTCGATGGCCACGTCTACAGCTTCAGCCTGTGCTCGGCGGAGCCGTGCCTGTCCGACACGTTCGGTGCCGCGGCACAGACGGTGCCGGTGATCATGGGCGAGATCGGCGAGAACGACTGCAGCGGCGACTTCACCGCAGCGCTGATCCAGTGGCTCGACGAGTGGAACATGTCGTACCTCATCTGGTCGTGGAACGCATGGGGCATCTGCCCGAGCGAGCCGGGCGTGCTGGTCGACAACCAGTTCGTCGGTCCGGACCTCCTCGCCTCGTACGACGGCACGCCGAACGCCTACGGCGCCCGGATGCGAGACCTCATGTTGGGTGGCAGCTGATGAGCGACCGTCCTCGGGCACTGGTCGTCCGGTACCAGCCGTTCGCCGATCCGCACGTCCGTCGCGAGGCGCTCGCACTTCGAGACGCCGGGTACGACGTCGAGGTGCTGTGCGTCGCCACGGACGACTGGCAGGGTGTGCGGGACTGGCACGGTGTGACCGTCCGGAACCTGCGCGTCGCCAAGACCAGGGGAGCGCTCGCCCAGTACGCGCTCGAGTACACGTGGTGGTTCGCCGTCTGTGCAGGGATCATGGCCCGGGCGTGTGTGCGAGGACGCCGCCACGAGGTCATCCAGATCACGACGCTGCCCGACCAGCAGGTGCTCTCGACGTTCGTGCCGAAGCTCCTCGGTTCCAGGGTGACGGTCTTCTTCAAGGAACCGACGGTCGAGCTGATCGAGTCGAAGCTGTCGGGCCGCGCCGGCGCCGTACTTGCCAGGTGGAGCCAGCTGGTCGAACGGGTCGCCATCGCGTATGCCGACCAGGCCATCGCTGTCACCGAGGCACACCGCCAGACCTACGTCCGACGTGGAGCGAATCCGGACAAGATCGGTGTCGTCGGGAACTGCCCGACCGACGACCACGTCCAGACGGCTGCGCCGGAGTCCATCGACGGTCGTGTGGTGGTGTTGTGCCACGGCACGTTCGAGCGTCGCATGGGCCAGCTCGACCTGGTCGAGGCGTTCGACATCGCCCGCCGCCGTCGAGACGACCTGCTGCTGGTGCTCACCGGCCGTGGCTCCGACCTCGAGGCGGTACGCGCCCGTGTCGATGAACTCGGCCTCGGCGACCACGTCCAGGTCCGCGGGTTCGTGTCCGAGGAGGAGCTGGCCGGGCTCGTCGCCCGAGCCGACCTCGGTGCCGTGCCCATGCAGCCGTCGCCCTACTCACGCCTCGTGCACACCACGAAGATGTTCGAGTTCTTCTACCGCCGGGTGCCGGTCGTCGCCGGTGATCTCGACGCGACGGTCCCGAACGGCGCCGCACGCTCGTGGCTGCTGGGACGGAGGCGCTCGCCGAGATGAGCTGGGACGCCCAGCGTCACCACTACGTCGAGCTCGTGACCGGTCGGCCACCCGTCGCCGGCCCGGCCGAGGTCGCTCGGGGGCAGGGCGACGCGCCGGCTGACGACCTGACACCCATCGCGACCGACGGAGCAACCCGATGAACCGCATCGCCGCTGGCCGATCCCTGTACCTCCCGACGCTGGACGGTTTCCGAGCCGTCGCCGTCGGCATCGTGTTCATCAGCCACGTGCCGCTGACGGAGTTCTCGTTCGTCCCGGGTGGCTTCGGCGTGACGATCTTCTTCGTCCT
>JAHDHM010000012.1:19377-23105 GCA_020631315.1 Acidimicrobiales bacterium | reverse complement strand
TTCGCATCGGCCTGCGCCTCGAACGCCTCGTCCAGCGAACCGTCGGCGTGGAACCGTGCGATCTTGCGCTTCTTGACACCGTCGACGGTCGAGAAGCGGCCGACGAGGTGGAACCCCGAACCGTCGGGCGCCGCGACGATCTGCTCGACGTCGTTGTCGAGCACCGGGTCGAACCCGTGGTCGTACTCACCGGTGTCGAGGTCGTAGGCGAACACGAACCGTTGACCGGTCGGCGCCTCGTCGGCAGACGGAGCGACCTCGGTGAACGTACCGACGACGACGATCCGGTCGCCGACCTGTGCCATGTCGGTCACCGTGCCGTCGATCACGAAGGGCAGATCGGTTCTGACGGTCTCGGGGACGAGCACCGTCTCGGCGGAGGCCTCGCCCTGGCCGACCGTCGTCCACCAGACGGCGACGAGCCCGAGACTGAGCGCGCCCAGCAGGCGTCGACGACGCGAGTTGCGGCGTTGCCGTGGCGTGTACATGTGCGCGCTCCTCCGAGAACGGACGTCACGGCTCCGTCGGCAGCGGCACCCGAGATGATGAGCGCGGACGCGAATCGGCAAGCGTCGGGGTCAGACGGCGAGACGACCACCGCTAACGTCGTCAGCGTGGTGCAGCACTCCAACGCCACCCTGCGCGACGTGGCCGAACGCGTCGGCGTCTCCATTCGCACGGTGTCGCGCGTCGTGAACGACGAGGGAGGCTTCTCCGAGGCCACTCGGGCGAGAGTGCTCGAGGCGGTCGACCAGCTCGGCTACCGGCCGAACCTGTTGGCCCGAGGCCTCATCAAGGGCCGTTCGGGGACGATCGCCCTCGTGGCGACGGAGCTGACCGACCCGTTCTTCCCCGAACTCGCCGAGGGCGTCCAACGCGCTGCAGCGAAGTTCGGACTGACGCTGCTCGTCGCCAGCTCGAACAACATCGCGGACCGTCAACGAGACGTGCTCGACTCCCTTCGTTCACACGCCGTCGACGGCATCATCTTGTTCCCCTCGGCCGGCACCAACGACGACGTCGTCGCGCTCGCCGCCGACGGCACACCGACCGTCGTGATCGACACGCCACTGACCGCCCCTGGCCTCGTCTGCGTCACCAGCGAGATCGCTCGAGGTGCCGAGCTCGCCACCCGCCACCTGCTCGAGACCGGACGACGCCGCATCGCCATGATCGGTTCCTCTATGTCGGGTTCACGGACGCGTGAACGTGGCTACGAGGCGAGCCTGCCGCCCGAGGCGCCTCGCATCATCGAGCGCAGCGACCCGACCGCTGCGGGCGGCATCGACGCCATGCGCCGACTCCTCGCCCGCGACCCTCAGATCGACGCGGTGTTCGCCTACAACGACCTCGTCGCGATCGGCGCCATGAAGGCGCTCCACGACGCGGGTCACACGGTCCCCGACGACGTGGCCGTCGTCGGATTCGACGACATCGACATGGCGGGCCTCGTCATTCCGGCCCTCACCACGGTGCACATCGATCGAGAGCGCCTCGGTCGAGAAGCCGTGACCCAGCTGTCGGCCCTGTGGGAAGACCCTTCGGCGGACCGCCCACCGGTCGCGATTCCGGTCAGCCTCGAGGTGCGCGACTCCGCCTGACTGGCGATCAGGTGTCGGCAGCCTCGTTCTCGAACTCGACATCCGAGGGCCAGTTCGGCTGCAGGAGATGCCACTGGTCCGGCGCACGCCGGATCAGCACCTCGAGTTCCGCGGCGATCGCCTGGGTGCCGGCGATCACGTCGGCTCGGAACCGACCGTTGCGAACGAGAGGCACCGGCGGACGTACCCAACCGAAGTGGCGTCCGTCGTCATCGAAGTAGACACCGACGGGCAGCACGGGAGCTCCGGCCCGCAGTCCGAGCATCGCGGGGCCCGCCGGCAACAACGTCGGCTCGCCGAAGAACTCGACCTCGACACCGCCACCCATCACGTCGCGATCACACAGCAGACAGACCACGTCGTTGCGAGCCAGTGCTGCGGCGACTTCGGCCCCGGCGTTCGCGTCGGCGATCACCACCCGCATCCCGAACTGCTCACGCAGCTCGGCGAACCAGTCGAAGAGCTCGGGCGGATCCAACGCCTCGACCACCACCGTGGTCGGATGCCGACGAGCAGTCGTGAGCCAGAAGCCCGCCCACTCCCAACCTCCGAGGTGTGGCAGCGCCAGGATGCACCCGTTCCCACCGGCCAGCGCATCGGAGATGTGGTGATAGTCCGGGACGTCGATGCCGGCCTCGAGATCGTCCGGCGAGGTACCCGGGAGCCGGAACGACTCGACGTAGTAGCGGGCGTAGCTCTCGAAGCCCCGGCGCACCGCGACGTCGAGCGCCGAGTCGTCCAACGACGGGTCGACCCGCGCGATGTGACGACGCAGCATCGCGGCACGGCCTCCTGCCATGCGGACCAGCACCGGAGCCAGCCACCGTGGCAGGCGATGAGCCACCCAGCGCGGCAGCACCCGAGCCAGCGTCGAGCCGGCGCGGTACGCGACGACGGTCCGTGAAGCCACGAGGTCCTGCCGTCAGTGAAGGGGTGCGCTCAGTTGCGACCGGCGCGACGTCGAGCCCGAGCAGTGTCCGGGCGGGGACGACGACGTGCCCGCCACGTCGACCGCTCACGCGGCGACGGATCGGGGCGCTCGGCGCTGGCCTGCTTCCAGACCTTCATGAAGCGATAGATCGCCGTTCCGACCGTGGCCACCAGCAGGAACCACAGGATCGGGATCAGGAGACCGTCGAACAGCAGGCCGACCGCGAGCACGATGATGCGCTCGGCACGCTCCATCAGACCGCCCTTGGCGTCGTAGCCGAGGGATTCGGCCTTGGCTCGTTCGTAGGAGATCAGTGCCGAGGCGGCCATGACGGCGAACGGCAACACCGCGATCCGACCGGCGCCCGGCTGGCTCGACAGGTACCAGGCGACACCACCGAGCAGGAACGCGTCGGTGACACGGTCGGCAGTCGAATCGAAGAACGCGCCACGCTTGCTGGAGGTGCCGGCGGCCTTGCTCACCGGGCCGTCCAGCAGGTCGGGGATCGCCGTGGCGAGCAGCAACAGCAGACCGACACGCAGATAGCCGGCACCGACGGCGATGGCCATCGCACCGGACATGACGAGGCCGGTGACGGTCAGCATGTCGGCGCTGACCCCGGCACGGTGGAGATTCCGGCCGATGGGGCGGACCACCTGGTCGACGCCCTGGCGCCAGTTTCCGTCGAACACGATTGTCTCCTCTGGGTCTCCGCACGAACGTCAGCCGACCGGCCGGGTGCGTCCCACTTCGATCCACCTTAGGCGTATCGAACGGACCCGTTCGACACACGATTGCAATACGCGTTGAAGCGCTGGGCGGTTCAGCTCGCGCTGGCCAGACCGTCGTCGCCGTACTGCGACCAGTCTTCGGGGTTCTCCTCGACGATCTGGTCGAGCACCTCACCGCGACCGGCGTCGATCAGCACCAGGCCCCGCTGCTCCGGCGGATCCTCGGCGGAGTACACGAGCACCCGCCAGGTGGGACGGCTGAGCCAACCGCGCCAGCCGAGTTGCGCCGACGCGTGCCCGACCGGGAACCCGACGGCAGCAGTCGCTGCGACGAGTGCGTCGTTCTCGTCGTGGCTCAGGGGTACGGCGGCGGTGGTAGGCGCCGATGGCCTCCAGGGCGACGAGACCGATCGGTTCGACAGCACGGCATCGTCACCGGCGCTCGCGACGAGCAGACCGACGAGT
>JAHDHM010000012.1:0-19367 GCA_020631315.1 Acidimicrobiales bacterium | reverse complement strand
GGGGTACGGCGGCGACCAGGTGGTAGGCGCCGATGGCCGCCAGGGCGACGAGACCGATCACCAAGCCACGGTTCGACAGCACGGCATCGTCACCGGCGCTCGCGACGAGCAGACCGACGAGTGCCGCCATGACGAGGTACAGCGCGCCCGGCACCCGCCGTCGCTTGTTGTCGGGGAACTCGTAGGGCCCGACGAAGCCACGATCGAGGTCCTCGGGCAGTTCGTCGACGACGTTCTCCAGCGAGATCTCGGGATCGTCGTGCGAGTCGGGCACGTCGCCCTCAGGTCCGTTCATCGGCGTCACGGTAGCGGCCTGTCGGCGCCGGGCCACGCGGCTCGCAGCCGTTCGACGGTGGTCTCCAGCGTCTCGGGCATCACACGGACCCCGGCGACGGTGGTGGTGAAGCTGGTGTCGCCGAACCACCTGGGCAGCACGTGTGCGTGGAGGTGTTCGGGAAGCCCCGCCCCGGCCGCGGCTCCTTCGTTCACACCGACGTTGAGCCCGTCAGGCGAGTACGCGTGCTTGATCGCGGTCGACGCGTCACGCACCAGCCGCCACAGCTCGGCGTGTTCCTCGGCATCGAGCCCGTCGAGCGTGTCGTGATGACGTCGTGGCAACACGAGCACATGCCCCGAGGTGTAGGGGAACGCGTTGAGCACCACCACGGCATGGTCCGACGCGGCGACCAGGTTGCGGCCGCCGTCGACCGCTGCGTCGATCACGGCGCACAACACGCAGTCGGCGCCTGCAGCGACATCCTCCACGTCGCCGGACAGATACGCCGAGCGCCAACCCGCCCAGAGCCGATCGAGTGACTCCGTCATGTCGCCTCCGTCATCTGCACCCGCCCGCTCACTCGGAAGTCGTCGCGAGTTCGTCGATCACCGACGACACGAGGTGGTCGGCACTGCCGGCCGACGACCGGAAGGCGCCCGTCGTCGTGAACAGATCCCAGACCGCGGCGTCACCGAGGTCGCCCGCGAGCACCGCCATCGTGTTCGCGGCTTGGGCGTAGGCCGCGGAGATCGCCGACACGTCGCCGGTCCGGAAGACGTGCAGATGCGGGAACGACAGGTCACCTTCGGCGGTCGGGCGGCCGAGCGTCACCCAGTCCGCGAACCCCTCGTGCAGCCACAGTGGTGTCGCCGGACCGGACTCGTGGACCGACGCCACGTGCACGAGCTCGTGGACCATCACCTCGATCTGGCGCTCGACGGATCGTCGGCTGAGGTTCGACTCCTGCGTGACGATCCGCGGCGACACGACCTGCCAACCGTCGCCCCGATCGATGTCGAGCGTGGTGAACGCGACGAAGCGCGACGCGTCGCCGGTCGGGCGCAACAACTCCTCCAGCCGCGACAGACCATCGGGGACGAGCACCATCACCGATCCCGCCCAGGCTCGGTCCCACGCAGGATCCCATCGTTCGTCGAACCTGGCGAGCGCCTCGGCGGTCACGTCGGCGACCGACTCCAGCCGATTCGTCCCCGCATCGCCGACGACGAGGACCCTGTCCCTGCGAACGACGTCGACGTCGGTGATCTCCCACAGCTGTCGGTCCGACGCCCAGCCGATCCGGTCCAGCGCATCGTCGGCACGCACACGCCAACCCGAGTCCGTGCGAACGAACGTGTAGACGACAGAACTGGCACGCTCCCAGGTGTCGATGCCCTCGATCCGCCAGTGACGATTCACCGACAGCACCAGCTGATCGGCCGGCGTGTCCGGTGGGGAAAGATCGGCCACCGGTGTGGACAGCTCCTCACGCCAGCCGACCACACCGAGAGCAGCGGCCTGCTCCACCGAGCGACGCTCGGTCTCGATCAACGACGCCGACGCATCCGGTGCCAAGGTCGCGACGACGGCGTCGGCATCGCCGGCAGCCCTGCGTTCGGATCGGTGTGCAAGCAACGCCGAGAGCTCCTCGACCACCTGCGCAGGAGCGACGGTCGGCCGGTCCGAGAACCGTGCGAGCAGACCGACCCGATCGGCGCGGTCAGCGGCGACACCGGCCTCGACCTGGTCCGACACCGACTGGGCCGACACCGACTGGGCCAGCAGCACGACGACGAGCGCGACGCCGAGCAGTCCCGCCAGGACTCGGAGCGAACGTGCGAGCCTCACACCACTCCGAGGAGCACCGCGGCGTCACCGACACCGTGCCCCGAGCGTGCTGCGTCGTCGACGGCTCGGATCGCCGACGGGGTGTCGAGATCGTCGTCGAGAGCGGCACGGACCTCGTCCAGAGCGGCATCACCGGGCCCAGCGGCTCGCCACGACGCCAGACGGGTCTCCGCCTCGACGAGCAACTCGTCCGACCACTCCCATGACGCTCGATAGTGGTGCCCGACGATCGCCAGCCGGATGGCCATCGGATCGTGACGACGGCGCAGATGGGCGACGAAGGTCAGGTTCCCCGTCGACTTCGCCATCTTGGACCCGTCCGCGTGCACGGCGGCAGTGTGCATCCAGTGGGTCACGAACCGGTCCCCCGTCACGGCTTCGACCTGCGCCTGCTCACACTCGTGATGCGGGTGGATGAGATCGTCGCCGCCACCGTGCAGGTCGATCCGTTGGCCGAGCTCGCGCACGGCCAGCGCCGCACATTCGACATGCCAGCCGGGACGTCCGGGACCCCAACGCGACGTCCAGCGCGGTTCGCCGTCGCGGCTCGGTTGCCAGAGCACGAAGTCGAGCGGATCGCGACGCCCCTCCAACGCTCGCTCGACCTCGGCGGAACGGGCGACCAGCTCGGCTCGTGGCAGACCACTCAGCTCACCGAACTCCGGAGCGGTCGAGACGTCGAAGAAGACCGCGCCGTCCGCCTCGTAGGCGTGGCCGCTGTCGAGCACCCGACCCACGAAGGACCGGACGTCGGAGATCGCCGACGTGGCCCGGGGTTCGCTCCACGCCGGCAACAACCCGAGCGCGGACATGTCCGCCTCGAACGTCGCCAGGGCGTTCGCCGCCAGGTCGAGGTAGTGGACGCCGATGTGCTGGGCCCGCTCGAGGATGTCGTCGTCGACGTCGGTGATGTTGCGCACGCAGCGCGTCTCGTGTCCGAGATCGCGCAATCGACGCTGGACCACGTCGTAGGCGAGGAACGTCGCTGCGTGACCGACGTGTGTCGCGTCGTACGGGGTGATCCCGCAGGTGTACATCCGCACCACCGGACCGGGCTCGAACGGCACGACCCGGCCGGCACGTGTCTCGAACAGGCGCATCACGAGGACATCGAGCGGCGTCGGCTCAGAGCTTGCCTTCGAGACCGATCAGCTTGAGTGCCACGCGAGTGCGGTAGCGGACGTTCAGCTGGAGCAGCACGGCGGTGAACGCCTCGATGGCCGTGGCGTTCGAGAGCTCGCCGCAGTCCAAGGCCCGGAAGTTCGGGATCCGATTCACCAGCTCCGACAGCTCGGCGGCCGCCTCACGCGAGTCCGAGCAGATGAGCACGTCGCTGTCGATCGGCTCGTCCAGGTGACCGAGCTCCTTGGCCGGCACGTGCTGGAAGGCCGCGCACACATGGGCGAACGGCACCATCGCCTGCACGTGGGCAGCGACCGAACCACGCGGTGGGATCAGCGGCACGAACTCGTCGCCCACCCGGTCGAGGGCGTTGGCCATCGTGACCACGATCTTGCCCTCGAGATGCTCTGCGACGCTGCGGGCGGTGATCGCCGCCGCCTTCCAGGGCGTGGCGATGATGACGAGGTCGGCCTGGGCTGCGGCGACGTTGTCGACCGCGGTGATGTCGAGCTGACGATCCGGCCAGGCCTCGAGCACTGCGTCGACGGCCTCCATGGCGCGGTACTTCGAACGAGAGCCGACGAGCACCTTCATCCCGACGCTCGCCAGGCGTGCGGCGAGTGCGGAACCCGCAGGTCCGGTACCGCCGAGCATGCCGATCACGGGTCCGTCGGTGGCGGAGGCTGCGGGCTCGGATCCTGCGTCGCCGTCAGGCGTTGGAAGATTCTCGGTCACCGCCGCAGGGTAACGTCACCCGGGTCCGCCCGGTCAAAGGCGTGACCGACCAGATCGAATGGGGATGTCCGACTCGTGGGACTGCTCGACGGCAAGAAGCTGCTCATCACCGGCGTCCTCACGGACGCCTCGATCGCCTACGCGGTGGCCCACAAGGCCATCGAGGAAGGCGCCGAGGTCGTGCTCACCGGAGCCGGTCGCGGGCTGCGCCTCACCCAGCGGACGGCTCGCAAGCTGCCGGTGACGCCCGACGTCCTGGAGCTCGACGTCACCGAGCCCGAGCAGCTCGCTGCCGTCGGTGCCGACCTGGCCGAGCGCTGGGGTCGTGTGGACGGTGTGCTGCACGCCATCGGCTTCGCTCCCGAGGCCTGCCTCGGCGGCAACTTCATGAACGCCGAGTGGGACGACGTCGCGGTCGCGGTGAACATCTCCGCCTACTCGCTCAAGGCGCTCACCGGCGCGGTGCGGCCACTGCTCGCCGAAGCCAACGGCAGCGTGGTCGGCCTCACGTTCGACGCCACGGTCGCCTGGCCCGCCTACGACTGGATGGGTGTCGCGAAGGCGGCGTTCGAGTCGACGGCCCGGTACCTCGCCCGTGACCTCGGTCCCGAGGGCATCAAGGTGAACCTGATCAGCGCGGGCCCGATCCGGACCATGGCCGCCAAGTCGATCCCCGGCTTCGCCGCCTTCGAGGACGAGTGGGACGGCCGGGCTCCGCTGGGCTGGGACGTCAACGACCAGGACGCCGTCGCCCGCTCGACGCTCGCACTCATGAGCGACTGGTTCCCCGCGACCACCGGCTCGATCATCCACGTCGACGGCGGCTACCACGCCATGGGCGCCTGACCCGCGGGTCGGCACGCAGCTCAGATCACGGGGTCGTCGACGTACCCCGGATGTGACACCGACAGCTCGTCGACGAGCGAGGCGCGGATCGCCGCGGTGACCTCGTCCATCCGGTCGTCGAACGCACCGTCGCGGATCGCCGCGGCGAGCGCGGCGTCGTCGTCGACACCGAGGCCGGCGAGTCGCTCCCGATGCACCACGGCATGGGCGTCGCCGACGCCGAGCTCACGCTCGACGATGGCGAGCATGTTCGCGGCGACGCGGGCGTGGAACTTGGTCGCACCTGACAGCTGTGAGCTGAGGTCGTCAGCGAGCCAGGCCCGCACGGCGCCGACCATCTGCTGTGCGGTCGGCAGGTCGTGCGGTGCTGCCTCGCTGGGCTGGTCGAGACTCATCGGATCAGCTCCATCACGTCCCATTCGTTCTCGGCCACGCGGCGGCCGATCGCCGCGTGTTCGTGGGTGCCGCCGGCGTCGAGCAGGTGGCGAGATGCCTGGGTGATGCACATGACGCCCCACTTGAGCGTGCCGAGCACCATCCACCAGCGGACGTGATCGGGGTCCGCTGCGGCGTCACGACCGAGCAGTCGGCACTCGTCGTCGTAGGCGGCGAGCAGGTCCTCGAGGCGTCCGAGGCCACCGACCGGCTGGCGTCCACCGAATCGCCAGGCCCGCACGCACAGCCAACCCAGGTCCTCCATCGGGTCGCCGAGGTGGGCCAGCTCCCAGTCGAGGACGCTGGTGAGTCCGTCGGGTCCGATCAACAGGTTGCCGAGCCGGAAGTCGCCGTGGACCAGACCGTGGCCGGCCGACGGCGGGCGGTGCTCGTCGAGCCAGCGGAACCCGAGCTCGAAGGCCGGCGACGGATGACCCAGTTCGTCCAGCACTCGGCGGTACAACACCACCTGATCGGTGTCGTCGAGCGCGTCGAGGGCGGATCCGTCGATCGAGTGAAGGCGAGCCAGCTGCCGTCCGCAGTCCTGCGCGAACCGTTCGCGGGCAGCGGCGTAGGCCACGTCGCGTTGGATCCGTCGGGCGATCGACTCGCCCTCGACGAACGTCGTGAGGGCCCACGAGCCGCCGACCACCTCGTCGAACTCGCGCTCGGCCAGCACCTCGGGTACGGCGACGCCCGCCTGGTGTGCCGCTCGGAGCAACGCCATCTCGGCACGCACCGAACGTTCGACGGTGCGCTCCGTGCGCAGCGCCACCTGGACGATCAGCCGGCGTCCACCGACGGTCTCGATCAGCGACGTCGTTCGTGACGCGCCACCGCTCAGGCGGACCACGCGCTCGGCCGCGTCGTCGAGACCTGCGGTGACGATGATCTGTGTCGCCGTCGAGACGTCCACGGCACTCCCCCTCGAGCTCCGGCGGTCAGCTCGCCGGGGCGAACCGGCTCAGCCGCAGGCTGCTCTCACCGTAGGAGTCGGGTTCACCGACGCGCCACCGCCGGGCATGATCTCGAAGTGCAGGTGCGGTGAGGTGTAGCGGGCGTTGCCGGTGTTGCCGACCGTCCCGACCACCGTGCCGGCTTCGACTCGGCCGTCGGCTCCGAAGGAGTCGAGGTGAGCGCCGTAGTAGCGGTTGCCGTCGTCACCGTCGAGGTAGAAGGCCAGTCCGCCGAGCGAGTTCGTCCGGTGCCGGACGACCCCCGACACGGGCGCGACGACCGGCGTGCCGCGGGTGGCGAACATGTCGACGCCCTTGTGTCGGCGCCCTCCCGATCGAGCGGCGCCGAACGTGTCGTAGAAGGTGGTTGCGCCACCCACGGGACACAGGAAGTCGCCGCCACGCAGTTCCGGTTCGGCGATGGTGGTCGTGGTGGTCGCCGGTGCCTCGGTGGTCGTGGTGGCCTCAGGCGCGGCAGTCGTGTCGGAGGCCGAGTCGCTGTCATCGTCGCCGGTCGGGGCGGTCGATTCGGTCGTGGTCGGCGCGGCTGTCGTGGTGGTCGTGCTGGTCGCCGCGGCTGCGGCTTCGGCCTGCCGACGTTCCTCGGCGAGTCGGGCTGCTTCCTCTTCGGCCTGTCGCCGGCGCTCTTCCTCTTGGCGTCGGCGTTCGGCCTCGCGTCGGCGGCGCTCCTCTTCGAGGCGGCGACGTTCTTCCTCCTCGAGGCGCTCCACCTCACGCTGGAACTCGGCCTCGGCCTCCTCGGCCAGTTCGAGCTGTCGCTGGACCTCGCCGAGTTCGTCGATCATCTGCGCTTCCGACGCCCGCAGGTCGAGGATCGCCGACTCGAGATCGGCACGGAGCGACACCAACTCGCGGTTCGCTGCGTCGAGGTCGTCAGCGACCACCCGGTAGCGGTCCACCTCGTCACCGACGCCGAGCGCAGCGAAGCGAGCCAATGCCCCTGCGGTTGCGGCCTCGGTCGGCGCCGCGCTGCTCGCCAGGTCCGAGTCGTCGAACTGCCCGAGCATGTAGCGCTGGACGAGGAGCTCCTCGACGGTGTCTCGGAGCGCCGTCGCCTCGGCCGCCGCGTCGCGGGCGCGCACTTCGACGACGGCGATGTCACCATCGACGCGCTCTGCGTCGGCGACGGCGTTCTCGACCCTCACGGCCAGCGCGTCGGCCCGGGCCTGGGCGGCGAGGGCTGCGTCGCGGGCGTCGTCGGCTGCGGCGCCTGCGGCCTCTGCCCGGGCGCGCGCCTGCTCGAGTTCGGACTGTGCGGCCACCGGCGTCACCGACGCGAGGAGGACCACCAGCACGAGCAGGGGAATCGAACGGCGCATGGCGACCACACAGCGTACGACTCACGAGCGTTGAGCGGTAGGGCAGCCACGGAAAGTGACAACTCAACCCTGTGCGTGGATCAGCACTGGGTAGATCAGCACTGGGTAGATCAGCACTGGGTGGATCAGTGCTGGGTGGATCAGTGCTGTGGAGCGACCAGTTCCGCGAGCACGTGATCGAGCGTGACCACACCGACCGCGCGTGACGACGACGAGCGCCAGCAAGATCGAGGTCCTGCGCATGGCCAGCAGCACCTCGGGCAGCGCCGTCCCGCGCTGTACACGGACCATCGGCCGGATCATCCGCTGACGCATCGGCGCCGACCGAGCCGCCGGCCCGAGCGACAGGAGGTCCTTGCCGTGCACGAAGCCTCGGACGTTCTCGAGGTCGTCCTCGTAGACGACCAGGCGGGCGTGGTTCGTGGCGACCAGCTCGTGCTCCACCTCCGCGACCGACGCGGAGATCGGCACCGCGTCGACCTGTGACATCGGCACCATCACGTCGTCGACCCGGCGCTCACCGAACGACACGGCAGCGCCGAGCAGCGTCACGTCGTCGTCGTCGATCAGGCCACCGGCCGCGGACTCGCGCACCATCGTCAGCAGTTCGCCGCTCGTGACCGCTCCGTCGAGCTCGTCCTTCGGCTGCACGCCGAGCGCACGGAGCCCGAGGTTCGACAGGAGGGTCAGCAACCGGTTCAGCGGACTGACCAGCCAGACCCAGGCGACCATCGGCAGCGCCAGCCACATCAGCGACCGCTCGGCCATCGCGATGGAGACGTTCTTCGGCACCATCTCGCCGATCACCATGTGGAAGAACGCGACGATCGACAGTGCGATCGCGAAGGCGATGGTGTGCTCGAAGCGTTCCGGCACCCCGAGGTCGTGGAGCAGGTCCTCCAGCAGATGGGCGACCGCCGGCTCGGCGATCTTGCCGAGCAGCAGGCTCGCCAACGTGATGCCGAGCTGCGCGGCTCCGAGCGTGTCCGACAGTCGCGACTGGAGCGTCTGTGCGGCCATCGCGGCTCGCTGCCCACCAGCGGCTCGCTCGTCGATGTCGCTGCGACGTGCGCCGAGCGCAGCGAACTCGACTGCGACGAAGAAGCCGTTGACGAAGATCAAGAGGACTGCGCTGGCGAGTGCGATCGAGGTCATCGCCGCACCTCGGTCGCGCTCACGGCCAGTCGGGTGACCCGTCGATGGTCACCGGCGAGGATCTCGTAGTCCCACACGCCGTCGCTGATGACCTCGCCCACGGCGGGGATGCGTCCGGCGACCGCGAGCACGAGACCGGCGATGGTCTCGTAGGGGCCGTCCGGGAGTTCAGCTCCGATGAGGTCACCGACGTCGTCGATGTGGGTCCCGCCGTCGATCTCGAGCCGACCCGCTCGCTGGGTGTGGGTGACACCGTCGTCATCGTCGTACTCGTCGCTGATCTCGCCGACGAGCTCCTCGAGCAGGTCTTCGAGCGTGACCAGCCCGGCGACGCCACCGTGCTCGTCGACCACGACGGCCAGCCGAGTCCCGGCGTCTCGGAAGTCCCCCAGCAGCCGGTCGAGGTCGAGCCCCTCCGGCACGACGACGGCTTCGCGCATGAGGTCGGCGACGCGGGTCGAACCCCGCTCGTCGATCGGGACGGCCAACACCTGCGTGACCTCCACCATCCCGCGGAGGTCGTCGAGCTCGTCCCCCACCACGGGAAAACGGGAACGGCCGGTGTCGATGGACAGCTGCGCCAGATCGGCGAGCGTCGCATCGTGATCGACCGTGACCATGTCATGACGTGGCACCAACACGTCGGCGACGTCGCGTTCACCGAACCGGATGACGCGTTCGAGACGTCGGTACTCGTCGGCGTTCAACGTGCCCTGCTGGCCACTGCTCTCGATCACGTAGGCGAGCTCGTCGCGCGACCGGACCTGGTGCAGCTCCTCGGACGGCTCGATCCCGAGACGACGCACGATCCGGTTGGCGACGTTGTCGAACGACCGGATGATCGGTCCCGCGACCGTGCCGTAGAGCTGCAGTGCCGGCGAGAGGCTGATCGCCGTGCGCTCGGGCTGAGCGATCGCGAAGTTCTTGGGGATCAGCTCACCCAGCACCATCTGGATGACCGTGGCCACGATGAGGGCGATGGCGGCGCCGAGTGCCGTGCCCCTGGAGACGCCGGGAAGGTTCTCGAGCAGGCTGCCGAACGCGTCCTCGGCGATGAAGCCCAAGACCAGCGAGGAGATGGTGATGCCGAACTGGGCGCCGGAGAGATGGAAGCTGAGCCGACGCAGGAGCGATTGCACGCGACGGAAGCTCCGCTGCCCGGCGACCGACTCGAGCTTGGCGTTGTCCGTGGCGACGAGCGCGAACTCGCCGGCGACGAAGACGCCGTTGCACGCGATGAGCACTGCAACAGCGACGAGACCCAACCAGCCGTCGATGATCTACTCCGGGATGATCAGGTGTGCCGGCGACGACACACGAGCGACTGCGACGCCCGAGCTCGGCGTGCCCTCATCATCGTAGATCGGCGCTGACAGGCGATCGTTCGATACCCTCACGAAATGCCCGAGCAGGATCCGACCCTCGACACGGCGTCGGACGCCGACGCAGGGGACACCGGCCGGGCCGCGCCGGTGGACGGTCGAACCCGTAGCGCGATCGCCGCCGCAGCTCGGCTGGCGCGCCACCTCGAGCTCAGCCTCGCGTCCGTCGACCTGACCCTCCCCCAGTTCCGGCTGATGCTGCTGCTGGTCGACGAACCCGGTGTCGCCAACCAGCTCGCCCGCCGCACACAGGTCCGCCCACCGTCGTTGACCGCGTTGGTGTCGGGCCTGGTCGAACGTGGACTCGTGGAACGACGCCCCGACGAGTCCGACCGACGTCGGGTCGTGCTCGCCGCGACCGACGACGGACGACGGATCCTCGACGATGGCTTCGCTGCGATCGACGACCGCCTGCGAGAGATCACGGGCGACGGACCCGCCGACGATCCGATCGGCGCGCTGGCGACGTGGATCCCTGCTCTCGACGAGTGGCGCGACGGCCGGTGAGCACCGACGCGACCGCGCGCGACCCCGCCGCCCTCGACCTCACGATCACAGACCCCGCGACTTCTGAGCCTCCGGTCGACGTCTGGGTGCGACCTCCCGGAGACGGCGGATGGGTACGTCGCCTCGGTCCGCTGCTTCGGACCCACCGCGTCCGCATCCTCACCTCCCTGCTCGCAGCGGTGCTCGCGATGGGCATCGGGGTGACCATCCCCCTCGTGTTGCGAGCAGCGATCGACGAAGCGCTCGACGAGCAGAGTCGTTCCCTCGAACCCCTCGTCGTCGGACTCGTCGCACTCGGTGTGGTGAGGGCGATCCTGACGTTCGCCTACCGCTACGGGCTGTACTCGACGGCGTTCCGGCTCGAGTTCCAGCTCCGCTCGATCCTCCAAGAGCACCTCTCCCGCCAGTCGTTCGCGTTCTTCGACCGCGTGCAGTCGGGACAGATCATCAGCCGCGCCAACTCCGACATCAGGTCGATCCAGCTCTTCCTCGCGTTCGTACCGCTGATGGGCGTCCAGTTCCTGAGCTTCCTCGCCGCGTTGGTGATCATGCTCCGGATCGACGTCGTGCTGACGCTGCTCGCGCTCGCGCCGATGCCGCTGGTGTTCGTCCTCGGCGCCCGACTGAGGAACCTGTTCTTCCCTCAGTCGTGGATCGTGCAGAGCCGCCAGGCCGAGATCGCCACCGTCGTCGACGAGAGCGTCAACGGCGTCCGGGTCGTCAAGTCGTTCGCCGCCGAGGCACGCCAGGTCATGACCCTCGCCCGAGCGGCACAACGACTGCGCTGGGCGAACCTGCAGCAGCATCGTGCGAGGGCGAACCACAATCCGATCATCGAGAACCTGCCCCGTCTCGGGCTGGCGTTGGTGCTGGCGTGGGGTGGCCTGCGGGTGATCGACGGCGACCTGACCATCGGCGACCTGGTGGCGTTCAACGTCTACATCGTGGTCCTGCAGGCGCCGTTCCGATTCCTCGGCATGGTGCTCATGATGGGCCAGCGAGCGAAGGCGTCGGCCGAACGCATCTACGAGGTGCTCGACGAACCGATCACGCTCTTCGATCGTCCCGGAGCGGTCGACCTCGTCGATCCCCAGGGGGAGGTCGAGTTCCGCGGCGTGCGGTTCACCTACGGCACCGAGTCGATCGGTGGCGTGGAGTCGTCCCGTGGTGTCCCGGTGCTCGACGGATTCGACCTACGTGTGCACAGCGGTGAGACCGTCGCGATCGTCGGGGCGACCGGTTCGGGCAAGTCCACGATCCCGCGCCTGTTGCTGCGGTTCTACGACGTCGACGACGGTGCCGTGTTGATCGACGGCCACGACGTCCGGGACCTCACCGGCCACAGCCTGCGCTCGGCCGTGGGCATGGTCCCCGACGAACCCTTCCTGTTCTCGACGTCGATCCACGAGAACATCGCCTACGCACGACCCGATGCCTCCCGAGACGAGGTCGTCGCGGCCGCGACTGCTGCCCAGGCCCACGCGTTCATCAGCGATCTCGACGAGGGCTACGACACCGTCGTCGGGGAACGCGGCTACGACCTCTCTGGAGGTCAGCGCCAGCGGATCGCGATCGCCCGCACGTTGCTCGCCGACCCGGCGGTGCTCGTCCTCGACGACGCCACGAGCGCGATCGACGTCGAGGTCGAGGCCCGGATCCACGATGCGCTCCACGACGTGCTCGGACGCCGCACGACCATCGTGATCGCACATCGCCTCTCGACCATCGCGCTCGCCGACCGGGTCGTCGTCCTCGACGGCGGAAGGATCGTCGCCGAGGGCCCACACGCGCAGCTGCTCGCCGAAGTCCCGCGCTACCGGGAGATCCTCGACGCGACCGACGGGCCAGCGACCGACGGGCCAGCAACCGATGGGGCAGTGCTCTGATGGGAACGGTGCTCTGATGGGAATGGGTCCGCCACCCGGCTCGCCGTTCGCAGGACCGGGCGGAGCGCAGTCGTCGGCGGCAGCCGGCCTCCCCTTCGCCGGGGTGCCGAGCGAGCTGAAGGCCAAGGCCGATGCAGTACTCGCACACGAGCCCGACCATCCCGAACCCGACGTCGTCTTCGATCCCACCGAAGTCGCCGACAGTCCCCTGACGCTGCGCAGCCTGTTCGCCGGACACTGGCTCGCGCTGACCGGCGCCGTGCTGCTCCTCGTCATCGAGACGATCACCATGCAGGCGGGTCCTGCGCTCACCCAGATCGCAATCGACCGCGGCATCCGTGAGGGCGACCGAGGGACACTGCTGGCCGTCGTCGCTGTCTTCTTCGGCGTCGTCGTGGCGAACGCGGTGGTGAACCGTCTGAGGATCCTGTGGACCTCGACGCTCGGCGAGCGGGTCATGTACCGCCTGAGGATTCGGGTCTTCAGCCACTTCCAGCGCCTCTCGCTCGACTGGTACACCGACGAGAAGGCCGGCGTGCTCCTCAGCCGGATGACCAGCGACGTCGATGCCCTGACGCAGCTGGTCAACGAGGGCTTCACGAACCTGCTGATCCAGGGCCTGACCCTGATCGTGGTGACGGCCGTGTTGTTCGTCTACGACCCGCAGCTGGCGTTGCTCGTCGTGGTCGTCGTCGTCCCGCCACTCAGCCTCGCCACATGGTGGTTCCGCGGCGCCAGCGAGCGCGGGTACGACCGAGTCCGCGATCGGATCGCCGCCGTGCTCGCCGACCTGTCCGAGAACCTGGCGGGTGTGCGCGTGGTCACGGCCATGAACCGGCGTCGGCGCAACACCGACCTGCATCGTTCGATCGTCGGCGACTATCGCGATGCCAACCTCTACACCTCGAAGGTCGGCGCCATCTACGGACCGTCGTCCGAGGCGATCGGCGTCGTGGCACAGGCCCTGGTGCTGCTCATCGGTGGTCGCGCCGTGCTCGACGGGCGACTCGAGCTGGGCGAACTGGCCGCGTTCGTGCTCTACGTCACCGTGTTCTTCGCGCCGATCCAGCAGTTGGTCCAGCTCTACAACACCTACCAATCGGGTACGTCGGCGCTCCGCAAGCTGTCGGACGTCGTCACGACCGTCCCCAGCGTGCGCGAGGCCGACGACGCCGACACGCTGCCGCCGATCGAGGGTGCGATCGAACTGCGTGACGTCACGTTCGCCTACGGCGACGGGCCCGACGTGCTGTCCGACGTGTCGCTCGACATCGCCGCCGGCGAGACCCTCGCCCTCGTGGGACCGACCGGAGCGGGCAAGTCCACCATCGCCAAGCTGGTGACCCGCTTCCACGATCCGACCGAGGGCTCGGTGTCGATCGACGGCCACGACCTCCGCGACGTCACGCTTCGGTCGCTGCGGGCGCAGCTCGGGGTCGTGCCCCAGGAGCCGTTCCTCTTCGGCGGCACGATCCGCGACAACCTCACGTTCGCCGACCCGGACGCCACGGACGAGCAACTGCGCGAAGCCGTCGAACTCGTCGGGCTCGACGAGTTGGTCGACCAGCTCCCCGACGGCATCGACACCTTGGTCCACGAACGCGGCACGTCGCTGTCGGCAGGCGAGCGCCAGCTCCTCGCCCTCGCCAGAGCCTTCCTGGCCCGACCACGGGTGCTCGTCCTCGACGAGGCGACCTCGTCACTGGACCTACGTTCCGAGGCACGGATCGAGGCGGCGCTCGACGTGCTGCTCGAGGGACGGACTGCGGTGATCATCGCCCATCGTCTCGCCACCGCCCGAAAGGCAGACCGGATCGGCGTGGTCGCCGACGGCGGCATCGTCGAGCTGGGGTCACACGACGAGCTCGTCGCCCGTGGCGGCCGCTACGCCGAGATGTTCGCGACCTGGTCGGCTCATCTCGACCAGACACCGCATGCAACAGCCGACGAGCCTCCGGCGAGCTGACCGCGTCCTGACCGGTCGCTCAGCGCTGAGCAGATCCTCAGCACTGCGCGTGGCGCCAACTGTGCAGCCAGAGATCATCGTGTCCGAGTTCGACGATGCGATACCAAAGGGTCCACTCGGTGGAAGGCAACCCTCATGAACAGATCACAGCGACGACGATTGCGGACCAGGGCCTCCCTGCTCGCCGCGATGCGGAGCGAACTGTCGAAGTCGAGCGTGGACGACATGGTCGTCCACGACGTGACCGAACGAGCCGACGTCGCGCTCGGCACGTTCTACAACCACTTCGACGACAAGTCGGCCGGTGTCGAAGCGCTCGCCGAGCTCGAAGCGGCGATGATGCGGCGCGTCACCCTCGAGGCGGTCGGCTCGTCGGATGATCTCCTGCGCTGGGCGTCGGTGGTGAGCACGTTGCTCGTCCAACGTGCCGCGGCAGATCCTCCGTGGATCACTGCGATCCGCGCCCTCGTCGACGCACAGAAGTGGCCGACGCCGAACAGCACCGCGTTCGTGACCGCGCTGCTGCGAGACGGCGGCGTCGGCGACGAGGGCAAGATCAGCTGGACCGTCGAGGTGTTCCAGAGCGTGTTGCGCGGATTGATCCGGCACCTCTCCACGGACGGGTTCGACGGTCCCCTCGAAGGTCGGATCGAGACGGCGGTGCGCACCATGTGTGGCGCACTGCTGGTCACCGACGACGACGCGACGCCCTACGTGGAGTTCTGTGTCGCCATCGCGGTCCGTACGGACTGGCCGGATGCCACGATCGAACTGACCGACGACGAGGACTTCATGGGCGAGCTGCGCGCAACGGGTGCCGTCGCCGCCGGACTGCTCGAATCCTGAGCACTCAGCAGCAGCGCAGCGGTCGTCAGCTCAGGCGCCCGCAGCTCACCCGTCCGCGCACCAGCCTTCGGCGGCTGCGCTGACCTGATCCAATGCGGCCACGCTGGTCGCGTGCTCGAAGCTGTACAGGCGCTCGTCGTCGTCGGTACTGCCCTGGGTGCGCGCCGCCAGCAGGTCGTAGCCGTACGGTTCCACGCTGCGCTGGTACTCGAGACCGGCGATCTCGACGGTGCGGAACGCCGCTGCGAGTGACTCGTCCGCGCCCCGGACGTCGTCGTCGAGGCCGCCGGCCAGGTCCACGACCCCGGTGACCAGTTCACGCAGTTCAATCGGCTCGGGAAGTTCCTCCCCACCGTTGATCGATGCGACGGTGTCGAGCAGTTCGTTCGAGCGCTGACACAACGAGGCAGCATCGCCATCCCCACCGCCGGTACAGCCGGCGAGCACGACGGCGACGCCGACGCACCACGCCGCGACACGACCCCGACGAGGAGACAGTGGCGCCATCACGTCGGCAGTGTTCTCGAACGGCATCGCGCGCCAATGGTAGAGGCGACGGCGTCAGCCGTGACGCCAGCGGGTGGCGCGACCACTCTGCGTGAAATAGGGTGCGGCGAGTGATCGAAGAAGTGCGGCGTCCTTCATTGGACGACTTCGTCACCGCGAGTGCTGCCTGGCGTCGTCCTGTCGTCAGTCGAGGTGTGGCGGATGACTGGGCGATGGACCTCGACGCCCGGCTCGACCGGCTCACCGGCGTGCCCAGAGGCCCCATGAGCGGTGACGCGTCGTCCAGGGTTCGACATCACCTTGCCGTGCGACAGGTCCGAGGCACCTCCACGGTGGCCGTGGTCGAGCGACGGCGGGTGCCCACTCGGCGCGGTCGGCCGACGGTCGCTGACTGCTCGACCCTCGACGAGGTGCGCACCGTGATGGGCCGCGAGCCCGAGTCGGTGCGCCTCGCCGCCGGCGACGTACTGTTCGTCCCGCGCGGCCACGACGTCGTCGTCGAGCAGGACGAGGACGGCTGGCACGTGCTCGGCTGGTGGCACGCGCGCGGATCCCGACGTCGTGTGATGACCGAGCTGATCGGACACGTCGTGGCCCCGGGCCGCGCCGCCGAGCAGGCACCATGGCTCGATGACCACGATCTTCCACATCACGACACCGACCGCCTGGGCTGACGCGCAGGCCGTCGGGGCCTACGAGCACCCGTCGCTCGCGTCCGAGGGCTTCATCCACCTCTCGACTGCCGACCAGGTGGGGCCGACAACCGAGCGGCACTACGCCGGCGTCGACGGCCTCATCCTGCTCGAGGTCGAGCCGGCGTCGCTTCCGGACCTGCGATGGGAGCTCGCTCCGTCCGTCGGCCAGGAGTTCCCGCACTCCTACACGCCGATCCCGGTCGAGTCCGTCGTCGCGACGCACGCCTGGGACGACGATCCGACCGTGCGGTCCGAGACACTCTCGGCAATACGCTCCGGTTCGTGACGAGACTCGAGGAGATCCACCTCATCGACGAGGTCAACGCGGCGCTCGACCGGGGCGGTCGCTTCGACGGCGTCGTCCAGGGCGTCGACCTCTCCCCTGCCGCCGAACGACTCGCCGAGACCGATCTCGGCTCAGCGACGTTCATCGGCTGCCCCATGCCGCCCGCGCTGCTCGAGCACGCCGTCGCGTGTGGCGCGCTGGTCATGCCCCCGATGCCGGGCCTCCCGTATCGAACGGGACGCAGGTGCGTGTACACGGTCGAGGAGCTGTACGACGGCTTCGACCCCGACGCGCCGGCGAGCTATGCCGACACCCTGGATGCCAGGGTCTACCGCCACTGGGTCGACACGGGACGCGTCACGGGAGCCGACGTCGTCGAGACCCTGGCTCGCCGCCTGCACGATCACGGCATCACCGACGCCTTGGACGATCTCGTCGCCGGACGACGCGTGGCCGCGGTCATGGGCGGGCACGGCCTGTCGCGCACCGATCCGGGATTCGCTGCCGTCGCACGTATCGCCAGGACGCTCGCCCGTGACGGCGTCGTCATCGCCTCGGGTGGCGGCCCCGGTGCCATGGAGGCCGCACATCTCGGCCCATGGCTCGCTCCGCACGACGACGACGCACTGGCCGAGGCAGTCACGCTCCTGGCCGAAGCGCCGTACTTCGAACCCGCCGAGCCGTGGCTGGCGGCGGCATTCCGGGTGCGCGACCGATGGCCCTCGCCTGCGGCCGTGCCGATGAGCATCGGGATCCCGACCTGGCTGTATGGCCACGAGCCGCCCAACGCCTTCGCCAGCCACGTGGCGAAGTACTTCGACAACAGCGTGCGGGAGGCCGGGCTGCTGACCGTCGCCACGCAGGGGATCGTGTTCACGCCCGGGTCCGCGGGAACGGTCCAGGAGATCTTCCAGGACGCGACCCAGAACCACTACGAGACGGTCGGTCCTCCCAGCCCGATGGTCTTCCTCGGTGTCGAGTTCTGGACGAACGAGATCCCCGTGCTCGACGTGCTGCGGTCCGTCGGCGGCACCCGCCGATGGCTCGACCTCGTCACCGTCACCGACGACGAGGACGTCGCCGTCGCCGCGATCCTCGAACACACCCGCTGAGCCGGCCGACGCAGCCGGCGGACGTGACCGACTGGCGCGACCGACTGACGCGATCGACTGGGAGCTACGGAGCGAGGGCGGCCTCGATCCACACGGCGATGCCGTCGTCGTCGTTGGGCGCGGTCACGACGTCGGCGATGGACCGGGTGACGTCGTCGGCGTTGCCCATGGCCACCCCGACACCGGCCCACCGCAGCATCTCGTGATCGTTGACCGCGTCGCCGAACGCGACGCAGTCAGCCGAGGTGAGGCCGTGCGCCCGGGCGAGCGCGTCCAGCGCCGACGCCTTCGACACGCCGGGGCGCCCGATCTCGATGAACTCGAGGCCGGCGTGCGCGACGCCGAAACGGTCACCCAGCGACGCCGACACCGCGACTTCCAGCTCCGACGTGGCGACCGCGTCGCTGAACGCGAGCACCTTGCGAACCGGCGCCGGTGAGGTGCTCAGCTCGCGCAGCGCGTCGGCACTCGGCTCACCGAACGGTGCCGTCGGTACTCGATCCGCGAAACCGGCCTCCCAGACCTGCGAGCCGTCCTGCAGGTCGATGGCCAAGCCGACGCGGGGAGCCGACCGTCGCGCGGTCTCAGCCGCCTCGAGCGCGTCCTCGAGCGCCATCAGTTGGTCGGCGATGATCTGCCCGGAACGGGCATCGACCGTCTGCGTGCCGTTGAGACAGACGAGGTGCGACATCGCCGGCACCTCGGCCACGACCGGTTCGGCGATCATCCGAGGACGCCCCGTGGCGCCGACGACGAGCCAGCCCGCCTCGACGGCGGCGGCAAGCGCTCGACGTGTCCGGTCGGAGACCGACCGGTCGGACCGCAGCAGCGTGCCGTCGAAATCCAGTGCGATGAGCCCGACGAACATCCGCCGGAGGCTAACGGCAGGGTCAGGCGATCCGAGCGAGACCGTTGACGAGCCGAGGCGCCCCTGACACTGCGCCGCCGCGGAACTCGACGACCATGACGTCGCTCGCGCAGACCGGCGCCGTGTTGCAGTCGAGCTCGCCGGCCGACATCGGGTGTGGCAACCGCGACAGTCGGGCCGACTGGGCGTTCGCCCCGGACGTCTGGAGCAGATCCACGACGTGGAGACCGGTGACCCAGCCACGATGAGCCAGTGGATCGTCAGCGAGCTCTGGCGCGACCTGTGCCAGCCCGAGCGCCGCGAGTTCGTAGGCACCGCGCAGGTCGGAGCTCACGACCGGCAGCAGCCAGGACTCGACGATCTCGACACCGAACCAGGATTCACTCACCTGGGCGGCGACCTGGTCCCGGATGCCGTCGACGGCGCAGTTCTCGCCCCAGATGACCGGAGCGGTGGAGCCGAAGGACGCGTGCGACTGTGCGAGGGCAGTGCAGCTGGAGGAGCCGCTCAGCACGATCCAGGTGTCGGCGCCGGCGACCGCTGCCTGACTGGCGAGGCCGGTCGCGTCGACGGCGCCGGACTCGATCCGGTGAAGGTG
>JAHDHM010000365.1 GCA_020631315.1 Acidimicrobiales bacterium | reverse complement strand
GTTCCACCACCAGTGGTCCGGCCGACCGGGGCCGGAGGCAGAAGGACGAACCAAGATCAGTCTTCCTGCGGGGCCTCGGCGGCACGGGTGCGGATCTCGTCGACGACCGACGAGTCGGCAAGGGTGGTGGTGTCACCCAACGTGCGGCCCTCGGCGACGTCGCGCAGAAGGCGGCGCATGATCTTGCCGGAGCGGGTCTTCGGTAGATCGGGAACGATCACGACTGCCTTCGGACGGGCGATCGCGCCGAGCTTGGTCGCCACGTGCTGACGGACCTCTTCACGCAACTCGTCGCTGGCCTGATGGGTGCCGCGCAGGATCACGTAGCCGACGATGGCCTGACCCGTGGTCGGGTCGTTGGCGCCCACCACAGCTGCCTCGGCGACCGCCGGATGATCCACGAGCGCCGACTCGACCTCGGTCGTCGAGATGCGGTGCCCCGAGATGTTCATGACGTCGTCGACACGACCGAGCAGCCACAGGTAGCCGTCGTCGTCGATCTTGGCCCCGTCACCTGCGAAGTAGCGGCCCTCGTATTCGGACCAGTAGGTCTCGAGATAGCGCTCCGGGTCGCCCCAGATGCCGCGCAGCATCGACGGCCACGGCTCCGGAATGGTCAGGTAGCCACCACCGCGCTCGACCGGGTTGCCGTTGTCGTCGACGACTTCGACGACGACGCCGGGGATGGCGTGGCACGCAGAACCGGGCTTCGTGGTCGTCACGCCCGGGAGCGGCGTGATCATGTTGCCGCCGGTCTCGGTCTGCCACCAGGTGTCGACGATCGGGCAACGTTCGCCGCCGATGTGTGTGTGGTACCACATCCACGCTTCAGGATTGATGGGCTCACCGACGGTGCCGAGCACGCGCAGGGTCGACATGTCGTGTCGCTCGATCTCCTGTGCGCCCCACTTCATGAACGTGCGGATCGCCGTGGGCGCCGTGTACAGCTGGGTGACGCCGTAGCGCTCGACGATGTCCCACAGACGGTCCTTGGGCCACGAGGCGCGGTCGCCGTCACGGAACTCCGGGCGTGGCGTGTCGGGCGTGCCCTCGTACATGACCGACGTCGCGCCGTTCGCGAGCGGGCCGTAGACGATGTAGCTGTGACCGGTGACCCAACCGATGTCGGCGGCGCACCAGTAGACGTCCTCTTCGGGCTTCAGGTCGAACACGTACTTGTGCGTGAACGCGACCTGGGTGAGGTAGCCGCCCGTGGTGTGCATGATGCCCTTGGGCTTGGCCGTCGTGCCCGACGTGTAGAGCAGGTAGAGCAGGTCCTCGGCGTCCATCGGATCGGCCGGGCAGTCGGCCGAGGCGTCGGCCATGAGGTCGTGGTACCAGTGGTCGACGTCGTCGTTCCACTCCACGTCCTGCTCCGTGCGCTGGACCACCACGACGTGTTCGATCGACTCGGTCGCAGCGACGGAAGCGTCGGCGGTGGGCTTGAGCGCGAACGGCTCACCTCGGCGGTAGCCGCCATCGGCAGTGATCAGGATCTTCGCTTCGGCGTCGTCGATGCGGTCCGAGAGCGAGTCGGCGGAGAACCCGCCGAACACGATGGAGTGGGGCGCGCCGATACGAGCGCACGCCAGCATCGCCACCGGGAGCTCGGGGATCATCGGCATGTAGACGCAGACCCGATCGCCCTTCTCGACACCGAGGCCACGCAGGACATTGGCGAACTTGGACACCTCGTCGAGCAGGTCTCGATAGGTGATGGTCCGGGTGTCGCCGGGCTCACCTTCCCAGTGGAAGGCGACCTTGTCGCCTCGACCGGCCTCGACATGGCGATCGAGGCAGTTGTAGGAGACGTTCAGCTGCCCCTCGACGAACCACTTGGCGTAGGGCAGCTGCCAGTCGAGCACGGTCTCGAAGTCGCGAGACCAGGTGACGAGTTCGCGTGCCTGGCGGGCCCAGAAGGCCAGCCGGTCCTCGGCGGCTTCGTCGAACAGGGACTGATCGGCCGTGAGAGCGGCGGCCTGGAACTCCGCAGAGGGCGGGAAGGTCCGGTCCTCGACGTAGTAGTCCTCGATCGTCGGCTCCGACATGCTGATCCCCCTGGCACTGGTCCGGACGGCGATGTTACCCCCGAGGTCGCGACCGACTTCAGACGATCCAGTGCTCGAGGCGAGCCAGCGCCTCAGACGGTCAGCAGACCGGCACCGACGATGCCGGCGTCGTTGCGCAGCTCAGCCGGCACGAGGGGTGTGCGGGTGTGGAGCCGATCGAAGAACTTGTCGTGTCGCTTCGACACCCCGCCGCCGATGATGATCAGCTCAGGCCACACCAACGCCTCGACCGTGCGGAGGTAGCGGTCGACCCGGTCGCCCCATTCCTCCCAGGTGAGTTCGTGTTCCTTGCGCCACCGCGAGGCTGCACGCGTCACGGCGTCGTCGCCGTCGATCTCGATGTGCCCGAGTTCGGTGTTCGGCACCAGGACGCCATCGACGAACATCGCCGTCCCGATGCCCGTCCCGAGCGTCACGATCAACACCGAGCCGTTCTGGCCACGACCCGCACCGAAGCGCATCTCGGCGACACCAGCGGCGTCGGCGTCGTTGACCACGGTCACGGGACGGCCGCAGCGCTCACCGAACAGCGCAGCGGCGTCGGTGTCCTTCCACGACGTGTCGACGTTCGCTGCGGACCGGATGACGCCCTGTTGGACGACGCCCGGGAAGGTGCAACCGATCGAGCCTCGCCATGCGAACCCGTCGACGATCTCGGCGACGACCTCGGCGACTGCCTCGGGCGTGGCCGGCTGCGGTGTGTCGATGCGATTCCGCTCGGTCGCCAGCACCCCTGCGGTCAGATCCACGGGAGCGCCCTTGATGCCGGATCCACCGATGTCGATGCCGAAGGCATCGCGGGAACGGTCGACGACGTCGGAAGCCACGGTGTCGTTCACGCTCCAGAGGCTAGATCGGGTCTGACGTCGCGCGGTACGCCATGTTGCGACGCCACTCCGTAGTCTCAGCCGCGTGTCTCATGCGATCGTCTGGTTCCGCCGCGACCTCCGGCTCGACGACAACCCGTGCTGGTCGGCTGCGACGAGCGACCATGACTCGGTCACGGCGCTGTTCGTCCTCGACGATCGGCTGCTCCGGGCGTGCGGAACGCATCGACGCCGGATTCTGGACGGTGCGTTGACGGCACTGGATCTCGAGCTCCAGCAGCGGGGCGGCCGGCTGAGGGTCGAACACGGCCGACCCGAGGCGATCGTGCCGGCGTTGGTCGACGAGCTCGGGGCCTCGGCGTTGCATCATCACGCCGACATCACCCCGTTCGGGCGACGACGAGACGACACCGTTGCGGCAGCAGTGCGCTGCCCGACCGTCACCGAGTGGTCGACGCTGCACCACCCGCCAGGTTCGGTGCTCACCCAGAAGGGGACACTGTCGCGTGTGTTCACGCCGTTCCATCGTGCGTGGGAACGCGTCGTCATCGAGCCGTGGCCCGATGCCGGCGACGCGGCGATCGCGGACGTCACCGGCGTCGCCATCGACGGCGACCCGACACTCGGCGTGCGCGGGGCATCGGAGCGTCTGCTGCGAGCAGTCGAGCGTGCGGACGAATACGACGAGCAGCGTGATCTCCCTGCGGTCGACGGCACCTCCGAGCTGGGCGCCGACCTGAAGTTCGGCACGCTGTCACCTCGTCAGGTGAGCGCTGCAGTCGGGACGTCGTCGCCCGGTCGACACAGCCTGGTACGACAGCTCGCATGGCGAGACTGGTACGCGCACACGCTGTTGGAGACCCCGTCGTTCGAACGCCGAGCCCTTCGGCCGGAGTACGAGCGCATCACCTGGCTCGATGACGACGACGGTTTCCAG
>JAHDHM010000364.1 GCA_020631315.1 Acidimicrobiales bacterium | reverse complement strand
TACCTCGTGAAGTCGACCGCTCCCGACGAACTCCGCGAACAGCTGTGGAAGGCGTCGAAGGGCGAGCCAGTGTTCTCGGCCTCGCTCGCCGCCCTGGTGCTCACCGAGTTCCGCAAACTGCACAAGGCCAACTCCCCCGGCGAGGCGCTGTCCGATCGCGAACGCGAGGTTCTCCAACTCGTGGCCCGCGGCCACACCTACAAGGAGATCGGCGAAGACCTCTACATCTCGGCGAAGACGGTCGAGAACCACGTCCGCAACATCCTCAAGAAGTTGCAGCTGAACCGGAAACAGGAACTGATCCGCTTCGCGCTCGACCACGGCATCGACTGACGGCCGCCACCCGCTCGACGCTTCCGGTCGAGATCCGGGACACGGCACGCACCCAGCCGCACGTACAACGTAAGGTTGTTTCGTGAGCATCACCGAGCACGAGCCGACCGACAACCCGCTCCTGAACCGCTTCTGGGTCCAGGACCCGGCGGTGATCGACCAGCACCTCGCCGAGCGACAACGACAGCCGGTGCAGTTCTGCGAGGAGAACGACGCGTCGACGCTCGGGCTGCCGTGGCCGGGCGGCTGGGCGGTCGTCGACTACGACCAGATCATCCACATGTCCAAGAACCCGGAGATCTTCTCCTCCGGCCAGGGCATCACGCTGCTCGAGACACCGCCCGAGTTCAACGCGTTCTTCAGCTCGATGATCGCCATGGACGACCCGCGTCACGGCCGACTCCGCAAGCTGGTCTCACGTGGCTTCACCCCTCGCATGCTCCAGAAGCTCGAGGACGGCGTGCGAGTGCAGGCCGACCTGATCATCGACCAGATCGCCGAGCGGGGCGAATGCGACTTCATCGTCGACGTGGCCGCCCAGCTTCCCCTGGCGATCGTCTGCGACCTCATGGGTGTACCCCGCAGCGAGCTCGGCTTCGTCTTCGATCAGACCAACATCATCCTCGGTGCGTCCGACCCCGAATACGTCCCGGAAGGTGGCGATGTCCTGGCGGCGCTGCTCGGCGCCGGTGCCGCGCTGGCCGAACTCATGCGGTCGATCGCCGAATCGAAGCAGGGCAGCGACAGCGAGGACGACCTCACGAGCATCCTGGTCAACGCCGAACTCGAAGGTGACGAGCTGACCTTCGACGACATCGCCAGCTTCTTCATCCTCCTGGTGGTCGCCGGCAACGAGACGACCCGAAACGCCATCGGCTGGGGCCTTCACTACCTCACCCAGAACCCGGACCAGCGGGCGATCTGGCAGAACGACCCCGACGGCGTCGGCGCCACTGCGGTCGAAGAGATCGTGCGGCTGGCGAGCCCGGTCACCTACATGCGCCGCACGGCCACGCAGGACACCACCCTCGGCGGCGTCGACATCGCCGAGGGGGACAAGCTCGCCATGATCTACCTAGCGGCGAACCGAGACCCCGACCTCTTCCCCGACCCGCTCCGATTCGACGTGCTCCGCGACCCGAACCGCCACATCGGGTTCGGCGGCCCCGGCCCCCACTTCTGTCTGGGCGCACACCTCGCCCGACGCGAAATCCGCATCATGTTCGAACAACTCTTCGCCCGGCTTCCCGACATCGAGGCCTCGGGTCCGCCCGACGTGCTGCTGTCCAACTTCATCCACGGGGTCAAGCACCTGCCGGCCACGTTCACGCCCGCCGGCTGAACGACCGATACCGTCGGGGCCATGACCCCCACGACCAACCAACAGAACCTGGCCGCCCACGTCGAGCTGCAGGATCGAGCGATCGTCGATGTCGGTTGTGGCGCCGGTGAGCTCGTCCGCTGGTTGCGCACCCAGGGCGCGGAGCCCGTCGGGGTCGAATGCGGCGAGGTCATGCGAGCCATGGCACTCGAGGCCGACCCCGACAACACGCTCGACTACGTCAACGCCGTCGGCCAGGACCTCCCGTTCGACGACGAGACCTTCGACGTCGTCACGTTCATCTTCTCCCTGCATCACGTCCCCGCCGACGAGATGGTCAATGCACTCACCGAAGCCCATCGGGTGCTTCGGCCGGGCGGCGTCGCCTACGTGGCCGAGCCGGTTGCCGAGGGACCGGGTCACGAGGTCAGCCGTCTGGTCGACGACGAGACCGAAGTCCGAGCGCACGCCCAGCGCGCGCTCGACGAAGCCGACGAGATCGGTTTCGACCGCGCACCCCAGGGCACGTACGGCACGCGGCGGGTCTACGCCGATTTCGCGGAGTACGAGCGGACCATGGTCGGCATCGACCCCACCCGCGCCGCTGCCATGGAGGCCACCCGAGACACGGTGCGCGAGCTGTTCGACACGCACGGAACCGCCGATCCGGAGGGTGTCGCCTTCACCGGCCGCGTCGTGTTCGACGTGCTCACGAAGCGGTAGGGGCCGGGTCCCAGTCCGCTGGGTCGATCGGTTCGAAGAACGTCAGCACGAGCTGTTCGAACACGATCGCGAACAGCGACCACTCCCGCTCGACACCGTCGCACCCGGGTCGGACGATGTCCTCGAGATACTCCTTCGACGACATGAAGTAGCGCGGCGCCAACCCTTCCGACAGGGCGGCCGCCGTGATCTCGCCGTAGTGGAACGCGGCGTCGCCGTACTCGGGTCGAGGTCGGATCCGCAGCACCTCGGTCAGCGGCCGGTAGATCGCCTCGATCGTCTCTTCCCGGTAGAGCCGTTCGCTCTCGGACACCCAGTCCGCCAGCTCATCGTCGCGGGCTTCCGGCGCGGCCGAGTGCAGCACCGACCGCAGGGCCACCACCAGCTGCCAACTCCTCGAGTTGGCGACCGCACGGGCGTTGAGGCCTCCGGCCACTCGAGACAGCTCCGACAGCAAGGCGCGAGGCGATTCGTCCCGCATGCGATCGATCACATCGAGCACGGATGTCTGTGTGCCGGCGATCGTCTCCTTGCGTTCCACGACGGCCTGCCGCAAGACCGTCCGCTGGAACAGCTCCTGGGGGGTGTACTGCTCGTCGTGGGACCACGCGGCGTACGCCGACGACCGCGACACACCGGCATCGAGCACCGCCTGCTCGAGATTGACGCTGTCGAGCCCGATCGTCATGCCGTTCGCGATGATCGAATCGATCCCGGCGCGCACGAGCCGGGCCCGAGTCTCTTCCGCACTGAGCCGTTTCCGGCGTCCGGTGGGTGCCACCAATTCATCTCCGAAGATCAGGGGCGGGACTCCTGCACAGTATCGGATCGTCGGACTTTGGACTTGATGTCCAAAAGGCGGTATCGTCAGAACTGCGTTCACGGATCGGGATGGCGGGATCGCCCGGACCGACGGCTCCTCAGGCGTGAGACGAGCCGGAAACGTGTGTCGAGCGGGGTGGTTCCAGTGGCGGCTGGGGCGCCCCGCTCGAACCGTTTTCGGACAAGCCGTTGCGGCCCGGGGCCGCTGGCTAGCATCGGCCCATGAGTCCCGCGATCACGGTCCGAAACCTCGTGAAGTCCTACGGTGATCACCACGCCGTGAAGGGCATCGACCTCGACGTGGAGGAAGGTGAGATCCTCGCCTTCCTCGGACCGAACGGTGCCGGAAAGACGACCACGATCGAAATCCTCGAGGGGTTCCGCCCGCGCACCGGCGGCGACGTCACCGTGCTCGGCGAAGACCCCGAGACGGCCCCGCTCAGCTGGCGCGAACGCATCGGCATCGTCCTGCAGGAATCCGAGCCCGTCCCCGAACTGACCGCCCTCGAAGCCGTGACGATGCAGTCCGCCTACTACTCGAACGCCCGAAACCCCAACGAGGTCCTCGAGATCGTTGGGCTGACCGACAGCGCCGACCAGCGCACCCGCAAACTCTCGGGCGGGCAGAAGCGTCGCCTCG
>JAHDHM010000363.1 GCA_020631315.1 Acidimicrobiales bacterium | reverse complement strand
CGAACGGACGCGATCCGCGTCAGCGCGTCCGACGCGCCCGCCGCCGTTCGCCGCGGCCAGCTTGGTCTGGTCGAGCTGGTTCACACCGCTCACGAGCACCAGGACGGGCGAACCGTCCAGCAGGAACACGAGGCTCTTCACGATCTGCGCAACGTCGACGCCGACCGCTGCGGCTGCGTCGGCAGCGGTGCGGGTTCCTTCGGGATACGTCTGCAGGGTGATGTCCAGGCCGGCAGCTGCGGCTGCGGCCACGACGCGCTCCACGGAGCTTGTTTCGGGCATGAAGAGCGAGAGCGTAGCCCCGGGTTCACCGAGCGCCGAAAGATTGGCCGGGAGTGACGCGTCCGCAGTGCGGATCTGGGCGGGCAGCGCAGCCAGACGTGGTCGGGGTGCGGCCGCTCAGTCGCCGATGCCGAGCTCGTCGTAGCGGACCGCATTGCCCTGCACGGCTCGGACGTACTCCATCGACGCGTTGTAGCGCAGGATCGCATTGACTTCGCGGTCCGGGGTGTCGATGGGTCCTCGGGCACACAGGTAGTCGCCTGCCGACAGCGCGGCGTCGAAGATGTTCTGTGGGTCGACGACGCCGTCGCCGTTCCCGTCTCGCCCGAACGCCCGCCACGTCGCGGGGATGAACTGCATCGGTCCGACGGCTCGGTCGTAGATCACGTCGCCGTCCATGGCGCCACCGTCGGAGTCGAGGATCACCGCAGTGTTGTTGGAGCCGTTGAGCGGGATGCCGATGATGTCGGGCGCCACGTCGCCGAACAGGTCGACCTGCGAGCCGCCGTACGTGCCGTGGCGGGACTCCACGCGACCGATGCCGGCCAGCAGCTCCCAGCGCAGGCCGCACTCCGGGTTCTCCTGCTCGATGGTCTCGGCGGCGTCGAAGTAGGCCTTCACCACCACGAGGGTGATGTCGGATCCGGTGACCCTGGACAGACTGCGTTCGTCCTGCACGGTCTGCTCGAGCTGCGGCAACGCGGTCTGGGCCTCGCTCAGTGCGACCTGCGTCGCGGCGAGCTCACGTTCGAGTCCGGCGATGCGTTCGTCGATGCCGCCGATGTCGCCCGACGCAGTCTCAGCTGCCCGGATCGCCGACTCTCGGCGCTGCTCGGAGGTGGCGAGCACGTAGGCGTGACCGGCGGCCACCGTGTCGATGACGAACTCTCGGCCGAGGGGCGAGGTGTCCGAGTCGGGGATGGCGCTGAAGGGTTCGACGATCGCGTCGCCTCCGGCGTACACGTACTGGAGCACGGCCAGGTCGACGATGTCCTCTCGCGCGGCGTCGACGGCTTGGTCGGCGAGCCGGATCTGGTCTTCGAGGCGGGGGATGCCGTCGGCGATGGCGCGGCTGGCGACGCGCAGGTCGTCGAGGAGTCGTTCGATCTCGGGGATGCGTCGTTCGGCCAGCTGGATCGTGTCGACAGCCTGGTCACGCGCTGCGAGGGCGGCCCGGTACGAGTTGCTCTCCAGGAGCAGCTCCGCGTACGGGTCCGCCGGCGCGTCCTGACCTTCGGCACCGTTGCTGGTCGTGAGCGGAAGGACCACGGCCGCGAGCAGCACGAAGAGGAGTCCGAGGCGTCGTCGCACCGAGTCCCCGTCGGCTGCGCCCGGCACGAGTTGCGCACGGGCCGCACCGATCCGTCAGACTCGTCGAGCCGACCAGAGGGGGAACGACATGACCGACACAGCCGACCGCGTGACGGTGGACATCGTAGGTGGCGTCGCCGACGTGCGGCTGAACCGACCCGACAAGCTGAACGCACTCGATGCGGGCATGTTCCAGGCGCTGATCGACACGTCGGCCCGGCTCGCCGAGGACAACTCGGTTCGAGTGGTCGTGCTGTCCGGCGAGGGTCGCTCGTTCTGTGCCGGCCTCGACTTCTCCAACTTCCAGGCGATGGCCTCGGACGGTCCGCGCAGCAGCTCGTCGGTCGCCGACAGCAACGACGGTCGGATCACGCACCGAGGTCAGCAGGCGGTGTGGGGCTGGCAGGAGATGCCCCAGCCCGTGATCTGCGCCGTCTCGGGACACGCCCTCGGCGGCGGATTCCAGCTGTGCCTCGGTGGCGACATCCGGATCGTGCACCCCGACGCCAAACTCTCCGTGCTGGAGATGCGCTGGGGTCTGATCCCCGACATGTGTGCCTCCGAGCTGTTGCCGCGTCTCGTCGGCGTCGACGTCGCCAAGGAGCTGTACTTCACCGGCCGGATGTTCGACGGGGCCGAAGCCGACCGTCTCGGCATCGCGACCTCGTTGTCCGACGATCCGCACGCGTCCGCGATGGAGCTCGCGGCCACCATCGCTGCCCAGAGCCCGCACGCCATCCGTCACGCGAAGTCGCTCGTCAACCAGTTCGGTCGCGTGGACACGGCGACGGCGTTCGCGAACGAGCGGCGCTACATGGCCGAGCTCATGGGCAGCCCGAACCAGGTCGAGGCCGTCGGCGCCTACTTCGAGAAGCGGCCAGCGGTCTTCGCCGACCCGACCTGAGTTCCCTCGTCAGGCGAGGCAGCCGGCCGCGGTCGCGACGACGAGGTCGGCGAGCAGCTCCTGACCGGCAGGCGACAGGTGATAGCCGTCGGAGGTGTGCAGCTCCGACGGCCCTGCCAGGGCTGACCACCGCGCGACGAGCCAGTCGTGTCGCACCGCGGCTGCAGCGATGTCCTCGTTGACCGACACCAGTCCGTCACGGAACTCCTGGGTGTCGACCCAGACCACGCATTGCGCGCCGTCGAGGCGAACTGCGGCCCCGTCGAGCTGTTCGGGATAGTCGTCGGGGCCGTTCCAGTCGTTCGTCCCGAGCACGACGACGGCGATGTCGGGGGCAGCGGCACCGGCAGCGGTCAGCGCGCTGAGGCTGCCTCGCAGCGATCGTCCCGGTTCGGTGTCGGCGCCGATCGCAGCGCCGTCGAAGCGGCTCCGCAGCTCGTCGATCGTCGACGCGGCGAGGGAGTCGCCGACGACCTCGATGCGTAGGTCGGTGAAGTCAGGAGCTGTGTCGCTCGCTGCGGCGCCGGACGCGTCGACCGCGGTGACGGCTTCGACCTCGACGGTGGTCGACGTCGTCGGCGCCACCGAGGTGGTCGTCGGTCCGGGGACAGTGGTCGCGGTAGCGGCCTCGTCGACCGCCGGGTTCAGGGGGTCGCCTGTCGCCCCGAGCACCGTGACCCACGCGAGGGCCACGGCGGCGAACGCCACCGTGCAGGTCGCGATCCACAGCCGCGGCCCGCTGTCGTCGACGGTGCGCCGTGTTCGGACCTCGTTCACTCGTATCGCAGCGTACCGACGTGGGTCGCGACACCGGGTCAGCCGTGGCAGGGCTCGGCGGCGGGCGAGCCGCGTGTGGGGTCGAGCGAGTGGCAACATGGCGAGATGGGTCTGGACGCAGTGCTCGACGACGCCGTGGCGATCGCCACCGAGGCGGGCGACCTCACGCTGCAGCACTTCCGCACCGAGCTCGACATCGATGCGAAGGCCGACGGCTCGGAGGTCACCGTCGCCGATCGGGGCGCCGAGCTCCTCGTGCGTGAACGTCTCGCCGCGAGCTTCCCCGACGACACGATCGTCGGCGAGGAGTTCGACGACGTGGCCGGCACTTCCGGGCGCATGTGGGTCGTGGACCCGATCGACGGGACCTACGCCTTCGTGCGTGGTGTGCCGCTCTACTCGACGTTGCTCGCGATGTACGACGAGGAGGGTTGCGCCGTCGGCGTGATCCATCTGCCGGCGCTCGGCATCACCGTCGCCGCGGCGCGGGGCGAAGGCTGCCACCGCAACGGTGTACGCACGTCGGTGTCGAGGACCTCGAACATCGACGGCGCGCTGTTGTGCACGTCCGACTGGAACGCAGCGAGCTCCG